>JAKEFB010000009.1 GCA_022616275.1 Chloroflexota bacterium | reverse complement strand
GCCCCCGACTGCGTCCCGGCCGGGATGACCAGCTTCTCTTCGCCGTCTACCGTAGGCACCCTGACTTCGTCCCCCAGGGCAGCCTGGGCCACGTTGATTTCCAACTCTAGCAAGATGTCGTCGCCCCGTCGCTGGAAAAATTCGTGCTTTTCCACGTGTAAGACCACGTACAGATTCCCCGGCGGCCCGCCGTCCATCCCCGGCGCCCCTTCCCCAGACAGGCGAATTTGTGTATCGCTGTCCACACCCGGCGGGATTTTGACGTTCAAAGTGCGCGTCTGCTGCACCTGCTTGCGGCCGTTGCACGTCCGGCAGGGGCTGATAATCGTTTCGCCGGTGCCGCCGCACACCGAACAGGTCGTCACGTTGACAAACGAACCAAAGAAAGACTGCCGCATACGGCGCTCTTCGCCCGTCCCGTTACAATTGCTGCAGCGCACCGGCTGCGTGCCCGGCTCCGCGCCCGTACCGTAACAGGTCGGGCATATTTCCGGCCTCCGAATCTCTATCTCTTTGTCCGCGCCAAAAATGGCATCCATAAAAGAGATCACCAGGTCATACCGCAGGTCCGCGCCCCGCCGGGGACCGCTGCGTCGCCGCCGGGCGCCCATCCCGCCGAAAAACTCCTCAAAGATATCGGCCACTCCGCCAAACCCGGTAAAGTTATCGAAGCCTGGGCTGCCCTGGATCCCGGCGTGTCCAAAGCGGTCGTAGGCGGCCCGCGTGTTATCGTTGGACAAAACTTCGTAGGCCTCGTTGATCTCCTTGAACTTCTCGTCAGCGCCCGGCTCTTTATTGACGTCAGGATGGTACATGCGCGCCATCCGCCGGTACGCCTTCTTTAAGTCCTCTTTCGAGGCACCCCGCTCAACTGCTAACACTTCGTAATAATCGCGTTTGGTGGCCATAAAAACCTGCGACTGGAGAGACCATTGAAACCCCGCAGGTCTCCAAGGGCACGTTCCGTGCCCCGACCTGCGAGGTTTGACGGCTCAGGAGTAAACCTTACGCTTCGCTAAACTCGCCCTCGATGACGTCTTCATCGCCGCTCTGGCCGCCGGCCTCGCCGCCCGGGCTGCCGGCCCCGTCATTACCACCCGGCTGCTGGTACATGGCCGCTCCCACCTCCTGCATGGCCTGTTGTAGCCGTGTCACGGCCGACTGGATATTCTCCGGCGAGCTACCCATCGCCGCCTTGACGTTGTCAATCTGGCTCTGAATGCTGCTCTTTTGCGCCTCTGTTAACCGCTCGCCGTTTTCCCGTATGAACTTCTCTGCGCTATAGACGGCCGAATCCGCCAGGTTTGAGGCTTCAACAGCCGCCTTGCGGCTGGCATCCTCGGAGGCGTGCTGCTCGGCCTCCCTGACCATCCGCTCAATCTCGCTATCGGCTAGACCGCTGGACGGAATGATCTGCATCGCCTGCTGCCGGCCGGTAGCCTTATCCCTGGCGCTCACGTTCAGAATACCATCGGCGTTAATGTCAAAAGTTACCTCAATTTGCGGCACTCCCCGGGGCGCCGGCGGAATACCATCCAGGATAAAACGGCCCAGGCTTTTGTTGTCGCCGGCCATCGGCCGCTCGCCCTGAAGCACGTGAATCTCTACCTGGGTCTGGCCGTCGGCGGCCGTGGAAAAGACCTGGCTCTTCTTGGTCGGAATGGTCGTATTGCGCTCGATGAGCGGCGTGGCCACAGCGCCCAACGTCTCAATACTCAACGTCAGCGGTGTCACGTCCAGCAACAGAACGTCCTTCACCTCGCCTCCCAAAACACCGGCCTGGATCGCCGCGCCAATGCCCACTACCTCGTCCGGGTTCACGCCCTTGTGCGGCTCCTTGCCAAAGAAGTCACGTACCGCCTGCTGGATGGCGGGCATGCGGGTCATGCCGCCTACCAGGACCACCTCAGTAATGTCGGCCGGCTTCAGGCCGGCGTCCTTCAGCGCTTGCTGGCACGGTCCAACGGTCCGCTGGACCAGACCTTCCGTCAGTTGCTCCAGCTTGGCCCGTGTCAGAACCATGTTCAGGTGCTTGGGGCCGCTCGCGTCGGCCGTAATGTACGGCAGGTTAATCTCCGTCTGCATCGTCGTGGACAGTTCAATCTTTGCCTTTTCGGCCGACTCGCGCAGGCGTTGCAGAGCCTGGGGGTCGTGGCGCAGGTCAATGCCCTGGTCCATCTTGAACTGTTCAGCCACCCAGGTAATGACCGCCTGGTCAAAGTCATCGCCGCCCAGGAAGGTGTCGCCATTAGTAGACTTCACCTCAAACACGCCGTCGCCCACCTCTAGAATCGAAATGTCAAACGTACCACCGCCCAGGTCGTAAACGGCGATAACTTCGTCCTTTTCGCTGCCCAGGCCATAGGCCAGCGAAGACGCCGTCGGCTCGTTAACTATTCGCAACACTTCCAGGCCGGCAATTTTACCTGCGTCCTTGGTCGCCTGGCGCTGGCTGTCGTTAAAGTAAGCCGGCACGGTAATGACCGCCTGGGTAATCTGCTCGCCCAGAAAAGCTTCCGCGTCGGCCTTCATTTTCTGCAAAATCATTGCCGAAATTTCCGGCGGCGAATAATCCCGGCCGCCCATCACCACCCGCACGTCCCCGTTCGGCGCTTCTTGGACCTCGTAAGGCACGTACTCCCGCGCTTTCTTCACTTGCGGATCGCTAAACTTGCGACCCATGAACCGCTTGACCGAAAAAATGGTATTTTGCGCGTTAATCACCCCCTGCCGCTTGGCCACCAGGCCAACCAGCCGTTCATTGGTCTTAGGGTTCACCGCCACCACCGAAGGAAACAACCGGCCGCCCTCGGCGCTGGGGATCACCACCGGCTCACCCCCCTCCATCACCGCTGCAACCGAATTCGTCGTTCCCAGATCAATGCCAATAATCTTTCCCATAATCGCCTACTCTCCTAAAAAGCTCAAAGCTGTTACCTATTAGCCTGCCACCTGCCACCTTGCCACCTGCACCTCGCCTAAGCTACTACGTTCACCAACGCCGGCCGGATCACCCGGTCTCCCAGTTTATAGCCGGCCTGCAACTCCTCGATGACTGTTCCACTCTCGTATTCGTCACTCTCTTTAAGCGACAGGGCCTCGTGAAAATTGGGGTCAAACGGCTGGCCCACGGCCTGAATCTGCTCTACCTTCAGCTCCTCTAGAACGTTTTGCAGCTTGCGGCGCAGCAAGACAATCCCCTCAAACCAGGGATCTTGTTTGATCCCTTGTGGCGCGCTGTTCAACGCCCGCTCAAAATCGTCCAGGACAGGCAGCAGCTTGCGGGCGTGGTCAACGCCGGCGTTCACATACGCTTCAGCCTGTTGCCGCTCCATCCGCTTGCGGGCGTTGGCAAATTCGGCCAGGGTCCGCTGCCACCCTTCCAGGTATTCGGCCGCTTTAGCCTCGGCCGTCGCCAGCTTTTCCTCCAGTGAAGGCTCGGTTGCCTCACGTCGGCCGTCTGGCGATACCTCCTGCGCTTGCTCCACGCCGTTGCCCTCCACCGTATCTACTACCGCTTCTGCTCCGATAACGTCTCGTTGTTCTTTATCTGCCTTTTCGTCACTCACCATATCACCTCGTTACATCCCATCCGGGAGCGGGGAGTTCGCGGCCGGCGCCTCTAAGTAATATTCGTTGACAAAGCCGCTCATCAGGTCAGCCACGTAACGCACGGCCGAAATGTTACGGCCGTAAGGCATACGCGTTGGCCCCAGCACCGCCACCGCCCCAGACAACTGCTCCAGAACGCCGTAGCGGGCCAGGATCATCGTGCAATCCCTTAACTCTTCCCAGCGGCCTTCCCCACCAATCACCACCTGGACGCCCGTCACACTTGGCTCCAGGGTTTCAGACAGGACGTCGGCCAGGTAGGTCCCTTCTTCGAGAACGCGGACTGCCTGGCGCGCCCCTTCATCTTCCAGGATATTGGCCAACCCGTCCCGGTAAATCTCGTTGACGTTGCGTCCATCGGCGCGCTGAACGGTATCGAGGATTAACCGCGCCACTTCCCGCTCCAGGGTATCTTCTAACTGGCTCATCCGCGCCCGGATATCGCCATAAGCGGCCTCGTCAAATAGCCCATTCAACCGCTCCGCCACGGCCGTCAACTGTGCCTGGGGCACTGGCTCGGCCAGCGTCAACATTTGCTGCGTGACTTGCCCGCCGAAAAAGACCAGGATCATCAACACCAGCCGTCCCTGGGTGGAGATAAGCTGGACGTGCTTGAACCGGTTGGTCACCGGCCGGGGAGCGGTAACAATGCTGGCGCCCCGCGACGTATGGGCCAGCACGGCCGCTGCCAGGCGCATCCACTGGCCTAAATCCAGCCGCGCCTGGTGAAACTGGTGGCGGATCATCTGCTGCTCGTCAATCGGCAGCTCAAACTCGCCAATCAGCCGTTGCACAAAGTAGCGGTAACCTTTTTCCGTCGGAATCCGACCGGCCGAGGTATGCAGTTGGGTCAGGTAACCCATTTCGTCCAGGACAGCCAGCTCGTTGCGCACCGTGGCCGTACTAAATTCCAGGTCATAGATCTCGACCAACGTCTTCGAGCCTACCGGCAGGCCGGTCGCCACGTAAGTCCGCACCATCAAGCCAAGAATATACTCCTGCCGCTCACTTAAAGGTTTCGTCATATCTTCTTCGCAGACCCTTGCGTTAATTGCTAACACTTTTAGCACTCATAGGTTGGGAGTGCTAACATCTGGCTTTCGTGATCTTATCATGCGTAAAAATAAGCGTCAAATAAGAACATCGTTAGATCAGCGCCCCGGCCCCCTGCTCCTCTGCTCCCTTGCGCATATATGCGCCCGCATCTATGCGCCACTCCCCCTCACCCTGTCACCCCCTCTCCCCCTCTCTTCCACCCCTTCCCCCTCTCGTTTGGCGATCTGCCATAGAGTCCGCAGGATAATCTTGATATCTAACAGGACAGACCAGTTCTCCGTATACCAGATGTCATACTTGGTCCGCTCGATAATAGAGGTATCACCCCGCAGCCCATTGACCTGCGCCCAGCCGGTCATCCCGGCTTTTTCTCGGTGACGCTCCATGTAGCGGGGTACGTTTTGTCGGAATACATTCACGTAATACGGTTGTTCCGGCCGTGGACCCACCAGGCTCATCTCCCCCAGAAACACGTTAATAAACTGGGGCAACTCGTCAAACTCAATCTGGCGCAGCAGCCGGCCCAGCTTGGTCTGGCGGGGGTCATTTTGCGTCGTCCAGCCTGGGCCTTCCCTTTCGGCATCTTCCCGCATCGAGCGAAACTTGATCATCAGGAATGGCCTTCCATCCAGTCCCATTCGCTCCTGGATAAAAAAGACCGGGCCTGGCGATTCCAGCTTAATAGCCAGGGCCGTCAGTAGCATAAGCGGCGAGAAGAAGACTAGCCCCACCATCGCCCCGGCAATGTCCATTAGCCGCTTAAAGACGAGCATATAGCCGCGCATGGCAAAGTCCCGCACCGACAGCAACGGCAGCCCACCCAAATCGTTGATCGTCGTCTCCGAAGCCACAAACTGGAAAAAATCGGGGAAGACCTTGATGGACACCCGGCCGCGCTCGCAGTACGAAATCACCCGGACCACTTCCCGCTGCCCCTTTTCCGGCATGGCGATAATGACCTCGTCAATCGCGTGTTGTTCAATCAGCGCGGGTAAATCCTCGGGCGCCCCCAGTACGGGCACTCCTAGAACATCTTGAATCTCTTCCTGGCCGTTGACCACCCCCACCAGGTCATACCCCAATTGGGGCGACCACAGAATCCGCTGGATAATAATCCGGGCCACCTCGTCCGTTCCCACCACCAACAGCCGGTCCTTGCCCACCCCCCGATCGCGCAGCCTGTTCCGAATTGCCTGGTGGGCCAGCCGGCCGAACATGATCAAAATGATAGCTAACAACCAGGCATAAATGATCATCGCCCGGGGGTAATCTACCTCAAAAATGCTGTTTTTAAAGGTAAAAGCCGAAAGCGCTACCGCCATCATAGTCCCGATAGTCACCCCGGCAAAAACGGAATAAAACTGATCCACTCGCGAAATAGCTCGGGGCAGGTAATACTGGCGATAAAAAAACAGGGTAGCGATGACGCCGATAATCTGGGCCAATAAAAGGCCGCTATAGCGGACCAGCGCGATCTCGTTGGCCAGCGGTCCCGGCCAGGGAATGGTTATCCGGACCCAGTAAGCCAGGGCAAAGGCAGCAATGACCATCACCGTATCTAAAATAACCAGCGTAAACGAATAAACTGTCCGAATCTTTTGCGTTCTCATAGTAGTTGGGTAATCAGGGCGGTGTTAACGTCTGCGGCCGTCCAGGATGGTCTGGCCGGCCGCTACGTCGGGCAAGATAGCCCGGCCGCCCAGGAGGCCAATTCCCAGGATAATCAACCAATGCATGAAGAAAGGTGTTTCTTCGTAGTAATGTTTATAGTAGAAAATGAGCATCGCCCGGTAAAATTCCACCTGGGCCCGTGGGTTCTGGCTGCTGGAAGCCCCCTTAACGTGGAGCACACTTACCGGCGGATAATACATCACCTTCCAGCCAATATCCTTAATCCGTTTGGCCCAGTCCAGGTCCTCGCCATACATCCAGAAGCGGTCGTCCATCAATCCCACCTCTTGAATGGCCGCCGTCCGCACCAGCATGAACGCCCCCACCACCGAGTCCACCTCGGCCATTTCATCCTCACCCAGGAAAGTCATATTATAACGGCCGAAGCGCGGCGAGCGGGGAAAGAGAGTGCTCAAACCCGCCATCCGGTAAAAAGAAACAGTCGGCGTCGGAAAGGAGCGGCGGCAGGCCAGGTCCAACCGGCCGTCCGGCAGCACCAGCTTCGGGCCAATGACCCCCACCTCAGGGTGATCGTCCATATAAGCCAGCATCCGCTCAAACGCATCCGGCGGTACTTCCGTATCCGGGTTCAGCAGCAGGCAGTAACGTGGCGCTTCCATGTCCGGCTCGCCGAAGACGCCTAAACCCAGGGCGCACAAACCCTGATTATTAGCGGCCGGGTAACCCAGGTTTTTAGAGTTGGCAATCAACCTGACTTGCGGGAACTCCGATTGGACCATCCAGACGCTGCTGTCGGCCGAGAAGTTATCCACCACGCAAACAGTAAAAGTGAACAGACCCTGGCTGGCGTAAACGCTGTCCAGGCAACGATGCAACAGATCACAAACGTTATAACTAACGATGACTATGCCTAAATCAGTCATGCCCGGTTAAACATTCTAGCACAGCGCCGGATAGCTTCAAAGAAATCCCTTCGGCGCCTGCCACCTGCCACTTGACACCTGGCACTTGACACTTGATACTTAACGCTCAAAACCTGGCACCTGGCACTTGACACTTGACACCTGAAGCTTGACCCTTGACACTCGACCCTTGCTACTAGCGGAGCAAATTACCCATGACCACTATTAGACAAATCATGATGGGCCTCCTGGCCGCTTTCATCCTCTTCGGCAGTGGCTACCTCATCGGACAATCACCGGCCGCCCCCATCCATTTCTTTGGTGCGGCCGCCGCCACCCCGGAGCAGGCCGAAGAAGCCTTTGAACCCTTCTGGGAAACGTGGCAACTGCTGCATGAAAGATACTTCGAGCAACCCCTGGACGACCAGCAACTGGCGGAAGGGGCCATTGAGGGCATGCTGGCTACTCTAGGCGATCCTAACACACGCTACCTCTCGCCGCAAGCCGAAACGGCCGAACGCCAGTCCTTTGAAGGCGAGATCGAGGGCATTGGCGCTGAAGTAACCACCGACGAAACCGGGGCGATCATCGTCGTTGCTCCCTTTGAAGGCTCGCCGGCCGAGGCGGTCGGGCTGCTTCCGGGCGACATCTTGCGCGCCGCCGATGGCGTCGAGCTGACCGGCCTGGACGTGGGCGAGGCCGCCAGCATCGTCCGTGGTCCGGCCGGCACCACCGTTCACCTGACCGTCCAGCGCGGCGACGAGTTGTTCGAGCTAGACGTAGTTCGTGACATTATCAGGGTTCCCAGCGTGCGCGGCGAGATGCTCGAAGAGGGCATCGCCTACCTTCGCCTCAGCCGCTTTGCCAACGACACCGCCGAAGAGCTGCATACCATCCTGGAAGAATTGCTGGCCCAAGAGCCTAAAGGATTGATCCTCGACTTACGCAGCAACCCCGGCGGCGGGCTGGGCACGGCCGTGGACGTGGCCGACGAATTCTTGACCGCCGGCCCCATCCTCGTCGAGCGTTTTGGCGACGGCCGGGAAGAACTCTTTGAAGCCACCGACGAAGGACTGGCCCAGGAGATCCCCATGGTTGTGCTCATAGACGAAGGCAGCGCCAGCGCCTCAGAAGTCTTGGCTGGGGCCATTCGCGACCGGGAACGGGGTATTCTCATTGGCCAGCTCTCCTTTGGCAAGGGTACAGTACAGACGTGGCAGGAGCTAACTAACGGCGGCGGGGTGCGCATCACCGTGGCCCGCTGGCTCACCCCAGACGGCGCCTGGGTTCACGAACAGGGGCTCACGCCCGACTTCATCGTTGCCCTACCCGAACCCGGCAACGAAGAATTTAACGACACCCAACTGCAGGCCGCTGTTGACTATCTCCTGGGCCGGCCGGTATCAGTTACTGAGTAATTGACATAATTACTCAATTACCTGATTATCGGCCCCCTTCACCGTCGCCACCTGCCGCAAAATAGACTCCGCCCCACCGGTTGCTGACTCGCCCTGCGTGCCCAACATCGCCGCCAGCTCCTCCACCCGGCCGCCGCTATCCAGGCTGGTCACTATCGTCGTCGTCCGGCCGCCGGCAATCCGCTTGTTGACGTGAAAATGGGCGTCGGCGTAGCCGGCCAGTTGTGGTAGGTGAGTCACCACGATCACCTGGTGTCTGGCCGGCGTCGTCAGGCCCCACAACTTGCGGCCGACCACGTCCCCCACCCGGCCGCCAATCCCCTGGTCAATTTCGTCAAAAATCAGCGTCGGCGTCGCGTCCGCTCCAGCCAGGACCGTTTTCAACGCCAGCATCAGCCGCGACGTTTCACCGCCGCTGGCCACCCGGGCCAACGGTTTCAGCGCTTCGCCGGGGTTGGCTGAGACCAGGAATTCCGCCTGGTCAATACCACTCTCGTCAAAAGCCAATCGCTCGGCATCCACATAAGTCCCGTCGGCCGCCGGCCGGTGAGTGAAAGCCACGTCGAACCGGGCCTGCTCCATACGCAGGTCGCCCAGCTCCCGCTCCACGCTGGCTGCCAGTCGTTTGGCTGCCGCCTGGCGCTTTTCCGATAACGCCTGAGCCATCTGGCCGATTCGGCGCAAGTACTGTTCTTCCTCGACCTCCAGCTCCTGGATGCGCTCCTCGCTGTGGGTAATGGAGTCCAGCTCGGCCGCCGCGGCGGCCCGCCGGGCCAGGATGGCGGCAATGTCGTCGCCGTACTTGCGCTTCAGCCGGGAAATCAGCTCCAGCCGCTCCTCGACAAAATCCAGCCGGCCGGGGTTAAACTCCAATTGCTCCTGATAATTGCGCAGCTCGCCCGTGATGTCGCTCAACTGGTAAATCAGCCCCTGCAACCGCTCCAGCAGCGGCCCCTGCGACGGGTCCAGCCGGGCCAGTTGCGCCACCGCCCGCTCGACCTGGCCCAACATATCCGTCGCCGAGAGCGCGTCGTCGTCCACGGCACCCAACAGGGCCAGCGAGGCGTTGGTGTGTTGGATCAGTTGCTCCACGTTGGCCAGACGGATGCGTTCCGCCCGCAGCTCTTCCTCTTCCCCGGCCTGCAAATGGGCTGCCTCTATCTCTTCGACCTGGAAGCGCAGCAGGTCCATCCGCTGGGCCAGCGTCCGCTCGTCCTGGCGCAGCGCCTGCAGCTCCCGCTGCACCGCCCGCAACCTGGCTACCTCCCGACCGAGCGCCGCCCGCTCCTCCTCCAGCCCGGCGAAAGAGTCCAGCAGCGGCAGGTGCGAGCGCGGCCTGAGCAAAGACAGGTGTTCGCCCTGGCCGTGAATGTCCACCAGCCGCTCGCCAATCTCCCGCAGCAGGGCCAGGTTAACCGCCCGGCCGTTCACCCGGCAGATGTTGCGGCCGTTCAGCCTCAGCTCGCGAGCCAGCAGCAGCGCGTCCTCGTCGTCTCCTTCCAGCCCCTCCTCGGTCAGCAGCGGGCCGACGGCCCCCTGGACCTGGGAGCTTAAGGTAAACAGCGCTTCTACGTAAGCTTCCTCGCAGCCGCTGCGGACCACAGTCGTATCGGCCCGCTCGCCCAAGACCAGGGCCATGGCGTCAAGAATAATAGACTTGCCGGCCCCTGTCTCCCCGGTCAGCGCGTTAAAGCCAGGGCTCAACTGCAGGCGCAGCTCGTCAATAATAGCAAAATCGCGAATATACAGTTCCGTCAGCATACTTGTTAATGGAGATTAGAGATTAACTAATCTCCAATCTCTAATCTCTAACCTCCAATCTCTATTTCATCTGATAATAAGCCGCGGCCGGCGCAATGGCAACGTAAATGCCCACCCAGACCAGGGATAGCGCAGCCTCGGGCTGGCCAAACAGCACTGCCAGTAAGTTGTCTGTAACCGGCAACAGGCCGCCAATGACCACGACGGCTGCCACCAGGTGGGGCAGCCACCGGCCGCGCCGCCGGCCCACCAGGCGAAAAATCACCCGGCCAATCACGCTGCCAACCGCAGCCGCCACAAAAAAGGACAGGAAACCCACCAGCCCGGCCAATGCACCGCCGATCAGGGCCATGGGCAGCGTCGCCGCAGCAGCAATCACATACTGGAGGATCCCAGCCGAAAAGAAGACCTCTTCCTGCTCCCGGATACAGGTTTTACACCGGTAGCCCACCGGCGTCAGCTTAACGCAGCGGCTACAGACCGGCCGGCCGCACCGGTTGCAGCGCAAATTAGTCACCCGGTTGGGGTGGTTGATACAATAAAGGACCTCCTCAACCGGCTCCACGGCCGGTAGCGCACTTGGCTCGGCCGTCGCCGCCACTCCTTCGGCTGGCGCCACCACCGTTTCGGCTGGCGCTGCCGGCTCAACCAGTGGTGCTACAACCTGGTCAAACCGCTGCTGCGGCGTGCTTTCATCTTGCTGGTTGCCCGGCCGGCCTGGTCCGGCCGGCTTCCAGCCGGCTTCGTCGTCCACCGGGCCATCCTGCAACCTGGTCAGCCCACTCCTGGCCGCCTCGTTCTCCGGCTCCAACGCCAGCGCCCGCTCGTAAGCCGCCGCCCGTTCGGCCGGGTCGCCGGCCACTTCCGCCAACCCGACCCAGGCCGCGGCCGTCTCCGGCGCTTCCGCCAGGATCTCGCGGTACAACTTCTCGGCCGCCAACCGCTTGCCGTTGCTGGCAACCCGTTCCGCCTGGCGCAACATCGAACGAATCCGGGGACTGCCTCTATCCATAATCTCTAATCTCCAATCTCCAATCTCACTGCTTTAACGCCCAATAACTCAACTTCTCCATCAACCGCTGATAAAAATAACCCGGCCCGCTCAACCGGGCAAAACAACTGGCGTAAGGGTGCTTGGTAATCACCACCTCGTCGCCGCCGTTCAGCGGAGCCATGTCCTGGCCGTCGGCCGTCAGCATCGCCTCATACTCCTTGCCGACCTGAATGGTCACTTCTGCTTCCTGGTGCAAGACCAGCGCCCGCTCAAAGCTCAGGTGTGGGGCCACCGGCAGCACCAGGAAATTTTGCAACTGCGGCGGCAGCAGCGGCCCGCCGGCGGCCATCGAATAAGCCGTCGAGCCGGTCGGCGTGGCCGCAATTAACGCATCGGCCGTATACGTCGTCACGTGGTCGCCGTCCACATACAGATGCAGCCGTACCACCCGGGCCTGCATCCCTCGGCTAACCACCACGTCATTCAAAGCCATCAGCGAACTCGACGGCTGCTCGGCCCGCTGCAGCCGGGCCTGGAGCATCAATCGCTTCTCCAGCCAGTAATCGCCCGCCAGCACCCGCTCCAGCGCCTCTTCCCAGCCTTCCGGGCTGGCCTCGCTCAAGAAGCCCACCCGGCCCAGGTTCACGCCAAAAATCGGCACCCCGTGGGGCGCGGCCAGCCGGGCCGCCCGCAGCGTCGTGCCGTCGCCGCCCAGGACGACCAGCAAATTCAGCTCGGCCACCGCCTCTTTCAGGTCGCCGTCGTCCACCGCGTCCCCTACCCGCGTCGCCACGTCCCGGCCGCGCAGCCACCGGGCAATCTCGGCCGACAACGGCTCAGCCCTGACAATCTTCGGGTTATAAAGCACGCCCACCAGCTTCATAGGTCATGAAGAGATTGGAGATTAGAGATTAGAGATGAATCCAATCTCCAATCTCCAATCTCTAATCTCCAACCTCCAACCTTCTTAACCACTCAACTACCTCCTCCCACGCCACCGTCACCTGCTCCCCGCCCGCCAGCGGCCGGATCGCCACCTTCCCCTCGGCCAACTCCGACTCACCCAGGATCAAAACGTAGCGGGCGGCGTGCTTGTCCGCCTCGCGCATCTGGCTCTTCATGCTCCGCCGCTCGCGGGCAAAGGCCAGCCGTGCGCCGATGCCGGCCTGGCGCAGCAGGAACGCCAGTTGGACGGCCGCCGGTTTCGTCTCGCCGCCAAAGTGCGCCACCAGCACGGCCGGATCAGAGGGTGCCGGCGGCTCGATACCCTGCTCTTTCAGCCCCAGAACAATGCGCTCAATGCCGATCCCGGCGCCCACACTCGGCGTCGGTGGGCCGCCAATCGCCTCGGCCAGCCCGTCGTACCGGCCGCCGCCGCACAGCGCTGCCTGCGCCCCAATCGCCCGGTCCCAGACCTCAAAGACCGTCTTGGTGTAATAGTCTATCCCCCGCACCAGCCGGAAATTGATCGTATACGACTGGTCCAGCGCGTCCAACAGGCTGCGCAATTCGCTGAAGTGGCTGGCGCAATCGTCACACAAATAATCTACTGTGTGCGGCGCGCGGGCCAGCAATTCGTTCATCCCCAGCTCTTTGCTATCCAGGACCCGTAGCGGGTTGCGCCGCAGCCGCTCCTGGTCAATCGGCGAAAGCTTATCCAGGTGGTTGGTCAGGTACTCCTTTAACGCCGTCACGTACCCCGGCCGGCACACTGGGCAGCCGGTGCTGTTGAGCTGGAACGTCAGCTCTTTATAGCCCAGTTCCCGGTAAAGGTTGCGGGCCAGCATCATGATTTCCAGGTCGGCCGCCGGGTCCATTTCGCCCAGGATTTCCACGTCCACCTGGCTGTGCTGTCGGAAGCGCCCGGCCTGCGGCCGCTCCCGCCGGAACGCCGGGCCGATGGTGTACAGCTTCACCGGCTGTGGCCAGCTTCCCATACCGTTCTCCAGGTAAGCCCGGACCAGGCCGGCCGTAAACTCCGGCCGGAGCGTCAGGCTCGCGCCGTCGTCTTCCACCAGCGTGTACATCTCCTTCTGGACGAAGAAATCCGAGCCCGTGCCCACGCCCCGCTGGAACAGATCGGTATATTCCAGGATCGGCGTGTCCATCCGCTGGAAGCCGTACCGCTCCGCCAGTTCCACCGCCTTATCCAGGATCAACTCCCAGTAACGGCGGTCATCCGGCAGAACATCCTGCATCCCCGTCGGCCGCTGAATTGTTGCCAATACTGCCTCCACACTATCTACTCAGGCCAAACACAATCCCTAATTATAACCTGCCCCAGTTGGAATCGCGAATGGCGCAAATAGATTATGCCGTCCTCCCAGAGGTTGCGAACCTCTGGGAGGACGGCATAATAGACCATATGGATCAACTCATCCAATTGTATCCCCTGCCAACCCAGGAAGTGCCCTTCAAGGGCGCCTACCTGGCCCACGATTTGCGGCAACAGGCCCAACAGTCGGGACAACCATTTGTCTACGGCAACTTTGTCACCAGCATTGACGGCCGCATCGCCATCCCCCACCCCAACGACCAGGGATTGATGGTTCCCAAAAATGTGGCCAACGACCGCGACTGGCGCCTATTCCAGGAGCTGGCCGCCCAGGCCGACTTGATCATCAGCAGCGGCCGCTACCTGCGCGAGTGGGCCAGGGGTAAGGCCCAGGAAATCCTGCAAATAGACGACCCCCGCTTTGCCGACCTGCGCGCCTGGCGGCAAGAACGCGGCCTCAAACCCCAGGCCGACATTGCCATCATCAGCCGCAGCCTGCGCTTCCCCCTCCCCGGCGTCCTCAAAGCCAGCGGCCGTAAAGTCGTCGTCTTCACCACTGACAATCCCGATCCGGCGCGAATAGACGAGATCGAAGCCCAGGCCGGCCAGGTCATCGTCGCCGGAGCCGGCAGCGTTGACGGCCGCCTCATGGTCGAGCACCTGGCCCGCTCCGGCTACCAGACCATCTACTCGGCCGCTGGCCCCCAAATTCTCCACCTCCTGCTCGCCGGCGGCGTCCTCGACCGGCTCTACCTGACCCACGCCAACCGCCTCCTGGGCGGCTGGCCCTACGCCAGCATCGTCGAAGGCCCCCTCCTTGACCCGCCGGTAGATCTAACCTTAAACACCATCTACCTCGATCCCCAGGGGCTGGACGGGCTTGGACAACTCTTTATCTCCTACAACCGCACCTGATAACATCTGTACAAGAAGCATCAATGGCCATCTTCTGCTTTCTTCCCGGCCTGTTCGACAATTTCCTGGATTCTGACGTCTCTGATCAGCGCCCGAAACGCTTCAGCCTTCTGGCTCCCGGCCGTCTCCAGGAAGGCCGACTTCATCGCGTCCGGAAACTGGATCCAATCCCCCCTGGCTTCTGGGGCAACGATCTCCTCGGCCGGCGTGCTCTCGCCCGCCAGCGGATCGGTCGTAAAAAACGGCACGTGGATGGGCAACAGATGCAGTACGGCTCTCCCCTGGGCCAGCTCCACCCGGATGACCGGGTAATCTATGGCCATTTGCGAGACGGCATTCAGGAAAATACCCCCATACAGCGGCTCGCCGTTCAGCGTGGCCACAAAACCCCTGGTGTACAACGCCCGTTCTACCGGGTTGCCCCACCCCAGGCTGGCCTCCAGCGCCTTCAAAGCGGCGGCATCCTCTTTCAACTGCCCGGCCTGGGCCAGGGCGTCAATCAACCCATTCGTCGCCTCTTGCGTCAGCGTGATCGTCTGTTGCGACCAGTGGTATGACTCCATCTCTGCCAGGCCAATGGTAAACAGGCTATTCGCCCGGTCCACGGCCGTTAACGCCGGCCAGGCGCTCTCGTAGCTGTAACCCAGTTTCAACTCCTGCCAGGACTGCTTCAGGATCACCAGTTGAAACTTGTTACCACCGGCCGCCGAGGATTTACCGAACAATGAGGCGCAGGCCGATAAGAACAAAACCCACAAAGGTGGAACAATGATGCGGCCGGCTTTTGCTACGTTCATAGCCCTTTGTCCATATCCCTTCAAACAAACGAACAGCTATGACTATTATACGCCCAAAATCACCTTTCGTTGCTTAAAGACAACAAACACTCCCCAACCACACCCCGACACAACCACACCCCACATCCTCACGCCAGCCGTTGGTAGCAATAATCCCGCAAACTGCAATGGGCGCACCGCCGCCAGTCGTTGTGGTCCCGGTCCAGCTCCTCCTCAAACATATCCTCGCGCATGTCGGCCAGCAGGTCCAGCAGGTCCTCTTCCAGCTCCACCGTATACTCCACCGCAAAGGCCCTGTCCCGGTACTGCAAAATGCCGTACGCCGGCCGGGCGCCAAAGTTCTCCTCCACCAGCAGGCAATAAGCCGCCAGTTGCAGGATGTGTCCCTCGTGCGGCTCGGCCGGCGCCCGGCCGGACTTGATCTCCACCGGCACGATCTCCCCATCCGGCTCACGGACCAGGTAATCCGGCCGGCCCACCAGGCGCAACTCGGCCGAGAACAGCGGCTCCTTCTGCTGGAACCACGTTCCCGTGTCACTGTAAATGATCTCCCCGGCCGGCAGCCCAGATTTCGCCCGCTGGCCGCGCGCCCACAACCAGGCCGCTGCCGCCAGCAGCGCCAGAGTAATCCCCAGTCCTAACCAGCCCAGTCCCATTCCGCCACTCGTCACAGCACTTGGATGAGCCAGAAAACCAGAATACCCACTGCCAGGAAAACCAGCACCAGCGCCGTTTGCTGGACCACATTGGCCCGGTCCACGGCCGCGCCGTGCGCCCGGTGGTAGGCCGTCCCGGCCGTCATCTCCTCTACCTGAGGCGCTTCCGCCCCAATCGTCCGCCGCAGCCACCACGCCCGCCGGCAATACACGTACTCGGCAATTTCGCTGGCCTGAATCACTCGCTCGCTCATATGTTCTAATTTACCTGAAATGGCGGTCAATAGCAAGCGGGAAGTAAAACCCCGCAGGTTTCCCAGAGCACGCTTCGTGCTCCGAGCACACTTCGTGC
>JAKEFB010000077.1 GCA_022616275.1 Chloroflexota bacterium | reverse complement strand
TAATCTGCCTTTATACCCTGTTAGCCACGGCCGGCCATTCAGGTTGGCCCTTTTTCATCTCTCTATTCAATTGTAAAGGTGCGAAATTTAGGCTTAGATTCCACATTGTAAAGTAATATATGGGATAAACTCGTGGACGCGGAAACCGTTGTTAACTTTACGATCCTAAATTAACATCCACGTCAACAGGCAGTTCGTCACGCATTGGCTTGAGGACTGAAAGAGATGATCGAAACCAGCTATACGATCAAACCAATCGGGGTCATACGCTCCGAGCTGACCACTCTTGAGGCGGCGCCCCGCCAGGGAGACGAAGGCGCTCCCGAGGCCTGGCTGGAACTCATAAATCTGGTGGCGCCGGGGCTCGCCGGCATCACGGCCGGCGACGAGCTGATCGTTCTAACCTGGCTTCACCGCGCCCGCCGTGATGTGCTCCAGGTACATCCTCGTGGGCAGCTCGAGAGGCCGTTGACGGGCGTGTTCGCCACGCGGTCGCCGGATCGGCCCAACCCTATTGGCCTTCACCGGGTTTCGGTCCTGGAGGTCGCCGGGCAACGGTTGAGGGTTGCGCCTATGGAAGCCATTGACGGGACGCCGGTCATTGACATCAAGCCTGTGCTTGGGCCGTTAGATGACCGATAATGATAAAAGAGTCAGTGATATGAAAAAGCAAGTACTGTTTATCCAAGGTGGTGGAGAGGGCGCATACGAAGAAGATGAAAAATTGGCAGCCTCTCTGCAAGATGCGCTCGGGGCTGAATACCACGTGTTGTATCCGAAGATGCCCAACGAGGAGAGTCCAGAGTACGAGGCATGGAAAACTCAGATTTCAAAAGAACTCGCCGCGTTAGATGGCAAAGTGATCCTTGTTGGGCATTCAGTAGGCGGCGCAGTTCTGTTGAAATATCTTCTGAAAGAGAATGTCGCTAAACCAATTGCTGGCATCTTCCTCATCTCCATCCCATACTGGGGTCCTGAAGATGAGGAAGCTGACGGATATACATTGCAAGAAGGCTTCGCCTCACAGCTCCCCAAAGGGTTGCCGATTTTCCTTTACCATAGCCGCGACGACGAATGGGTGCCCTTTACGCACCTGGCGATGTATGCGGAAAAGCTTCCACAAGCAACCATTCGTGAATTCGATGGGCGCGGACATCAGTTTAACAACGATTTGTCTGAAGTCGCCGCAGATATACGTCAATCACATTGAACTGGAAAGTACCAGGGTGATCGACTCCCCTGGTGTCACCCATCTCAGGTTCCGCACGGTATCTTGTTTGGACGCGTGACTTATCAGGGGTTCGTGTCCTACTGGGAGCTGATCTGCCGTCCCGAACTCCTTTCCACTCTCGTGCAGCTTGGTTTGGTTGATGAATTGCGGATTCTGGTCAAGTCGAAGAATCTGGGGCTGGCTACCAGAGCACACTCAGTCTATAGAATAGACAACGTGAACCAGTCAGCATATAATGACGTACAGTCGCTTGTTCTTTGGTTTGACTTTTACCAGCCACTTTAAGTCACGAAATTTGCCGGTGGAGATAATTCAATGGCGATAGATTCCAACCTTCCCCAAGAAGAAGTTGCCGAACCTCCCGAAGCGCTCTTGCGGGCCGCGTTTGAGACTGTCGGCGAGGCGATTCTCAGCATCAACAGCGACAGCATCATCGTCATGGCTAACCCTGAAATCGAGCGCATCTTCGGCTACCGGCCGGAAGAGCTGCTCGGCCGGCACTTGCACACGATTATGCCCGAGGAATACCGCCAGCGACACGCGGCCGGATTACAACGCTATCTGGCCACAGGCGTTGCCAGCGTGCTGGGCATCCGGTTGGAGCTTGAAGGGCTGAAGAAGGACGGCTCCCTCTTTCCCCTGGAACTCCGTATTACCCCGACCTTCGTGGATAATCAATATTTTTTCACCGCCTCAATCCGTGACATCACCCAACAGCGAGAAAGCGAGCACCGGGTCAAAGAACAACAGGTGGAACTGGTCCATCAAAATCGCCAATTGGCGAGTATCAATCATTTCTTCCTCTTCACGCTGCAAACGATGGAATCCGTCCTGGCTAGAGGCGCGACCAATACCGAGCTACTCGCCTACATCGCCCAGGTGAAGTCCGAGTTTGTCAAAATCGAAAAAGACACCAGGATAGTCAACTGACTTTACCGGTACAGCCCCTCAACCAAGACCTCCCCCTCCCTAAACTCCAGCCGGGTAAGCGTCACCGGGATGCCGGCCGGATTAAAGCGCCGTTGTTGGGCGTCAATTTCGGCCCGCAGCGCCTCAATCAGGAAGCCGGGTGCGGCCGCGCTGGCTACCCCCAGCTCCTCCAGCCTGGCCTTGGGCACACCTTCTTCCAGCCAGACGCTGACCCGGCCGTAGACCGGCGTCCGTAGTCCTAACAGGTGGGCCAGCCCGCGGACGGTTACGCCGCCGGGATCGATCTCCGCCTGGGGGTGGCTGAAGGGAATTTCCGGATGGTTAGACAGAAACCAGGCCGCCGTCTCGGCCGCCATTTGCTCGGTGACGACGATGCTGAACGATTCCCCGGCCGCCTGGCCCGACCGCCATCTGTCGCGGATGGCGGCAATTTCCGGGTGCAGGAACGGCCGCGCTTCCGGCAGGTTCAGGCTGGCGGCCGCGTTCCAGGCCAGCCCGTTGGCCAGCAGCAGGGCCACGACAATCCAGAAGTTCCTGGCCCGCCGCACGCCCCGTAAGACACCCTTCATGAACCACCTCCTAACAGGCGTAAAGCCGCCAGCCCCAGGGGTAAAATAGCCACCAGGCAGATAACCGCCCAAATGGCCAGCGCCCGCTCCGTCGCCCCGGCCGCTGTTGACCCTATCCCCTCCGGCGCTTCCTCCAGGGAACGGCCGGCCGGCCGCAGCCCAAACCAGGCTGCCGCGCCCATCACGGCCAGCAACGCCAGCAGCACCCCGGCCAGCGTATACCCCAGCACGTCCACCTCGGCCGGCGAGGGGCCAAAGAAGTTGCTCCCGGCCAGAGCCAGGAAGAGCACAATACCGCCGTTCCAAAGGGCGTGGACGCCGGCCGCCAGCCCAAAACGAGACAGCCAGGGATGTTCCCGGCCGGCCGGGTGAAAGATCTCGTACCAGCCCAGCGCCACCAGCCCGGTGGCCAGCGGGTGGACGGCCGCGCCCAGCGCCCGCAGCACGACGATGCCGCCCCAGACGTTGACGCCGAAGCCGGTGTACAGGACGTTCTCTAACGCGGCGAAGCCGGCCCCGGCGGCCGCCCCCAGCAAGAAAGCGTGCCGGGGCTCTGGCGCGTGGCGGATGAGCGGTAGAATGGCCAGCGGCTTGGCGAATTCCTCGGCCAGCGGGGCAATAATCGCCAGTTCGACCAGGGCCAGCAAAAAGCCGGGCGACGCAACGACCGAGGCAACGTCACCGCCGGCCAGCGCCTCGACCAGAGCGTCCCAACTGTCCTGAATGAGAGCAAATAGATCGGCGACGAGGGCCAGGATGACGCCGGCCGCCGCGACCTCCAGAAAGAGCGCCACAGCCACGCCCACCGTTGCCCCGCCAATAAAGGCTACAGTGAATTGCCGCCACGTCAGGCGGCCGGCAGTTGCTCCTACCGCCCAGGCCGCGGCCGCCAGCGGGGGCAGCCCGGCCGCCAGCAGGAAGAGCGGTGGAAAGAACATCCCCCCGGCCGCATCCGCCCACACCGCCTGGCCGACGACCAGCGCCAGCAAAAAGCTCCCGCCCAGCAGCCACAGCGGCGGCAAATTCAACGGCCGGGAGGCCTTCTTCTGTTGCGACCGGTAAGCGTGATAAATAAGCAGGAACCCTCCGCCCCAGGTAATGGCCATTAGCGTCAGCCAGGCCACGCCGACGTTGCGCCCGAAAGGAGGCTCAAATAGCGCCACCAGCCAGGCAATCCCGGCCGGGGCTACCAGCAGCCCGGCCAGCGCCAGCAAACACCCACCTCCCGCCGCCACCTGCTTCCACCGCTCACTCACCACACCAACCCCACTCATTGCTCATTGCTCGTCGCTCATTGCTCATCACTCCCACTTCTCCAACCGCTGCCGGACCTCCTGGGTCAGCGCCAGCGCCGTCTCCAGTCGCCGCTCGACCAGGATGGCGAGGGCCACCAGCGCCAGGCCGGCCGCGCCAAAGACAATCCAGCGATTGGCCGACAGTAACGGGTCTATGAGCTGCCCGGCCACGTCAACCGTCACGCCAATCACCCCGGCGTAGAGGAAGCGTCGCAGCCGCCGCGTGCTGCCCCACCAGACGACCAGCAGCCCCTCGCCGCCCATCAGCAAGGCGTAGGGCCAGCCGTCGGCTCCCAGCGATTGCCAGAAGGCCGATCCCAGTAGCAGCAGTAGCGCCGCCCGGTCCACCCAACAGGCCAGGCCCCGGTTGCCCTCCCGCCACTCCAGGTAGCCGATGCCCAGTAGATAAATACCGGCCGGCAGCGCGTACCACTGCACCTCGCGTTGCCCCCACAGCAGCAGCCATTCCAGGCTCCAGGCTGCCAGGAGCAGCCCGATGGCCCAGTAACCCAGCCACCGTTTGCCGTCCACCAACGCCGCCGCCAGGTAAAACAGCCCCAGGATGGCCAGGACGGCCACGACCATCTGGACGCGGGGCGTCTCGGCCGGCTCGAGGAGTGGCTGCCGGAAAATCGCCCGGACTATCAGGCCGGTGACGTTGACGCCCACGTTGAACATCCACAGCAGGCTCAACCCGGACAGCAGCCAGCCGCCCAGCCGCAGCGGCCGCTCCCACACCCGCCCGGCCGTGAGGACCGCGAGCATCCCTGTTCGCGCTTGCCGGCTGGAAGCCGGCGGTCCCAGCACTCCGGCCGCCTCACCGGCGGGGATGGCCCGCTGCCGGAGATACCGCAACAAGTAGCCAACCAGCCCGTAGGCCAGGGCCAGCAGCGCCAGCGCCCAGGGCCAGGTGGTATCCGGCGCGTTCAGCCACGACAACTCTTGCCCCAGGACAACCACGCCCAGCAGCGGCGGCAGGTAGGCCAGCCCCGGCGAGACCCAGGCGGTGGCCAAAAGGGTGAGTAAAACAGTATGGGCCAGTGTGATCCAGACGCTTTCGGGGCTGGAAGCGCCGATACTGATCGCCTGGCCCATGGCCAGGTTTACGACCAGCAGGGCATATAACGGCCGCGACCAGCCGGCCTGGAGCGCCTGCTCGCCTCCACCAAGCGGCGACCCTTCCCGGAAGCGCCGCTCAATGGCCAGCCCGATCAACGCCGTGGCGATGGTCACCGGGACAAAGGCCAGGGCCACCCGTTCCGGCCGTTCCCACCAGGCCGAGCCGCGAATGGCAGCCAGGACGGCCAGTTGGGCGCTGGTCGCGGCGAGCAGGAACCAGCCGCGCAGCCGGAAACGAAGGGCCGCCAGGCCGTAAATGGCGGCCGCCAGCAGCAGGACGGTGGGCAGGCGGGGAGGAATGGCCGGCGACAGCAATGCGCTGACGGCCGCCCCGCCAAAAGCCACAGCGTAGAACGGCAAGGCCCACCAATTGAGCAACCGTTCGGCCGTGGCCTGGAGCCATTGGACCGGGTTATACCAGGGGAACGGCGAACCTCCCGGAGGTTGGCGATTGCTATCGCTTGAACCTCCGGGAGGTTGGCGGTCCAGGACATAGGCCACCAGTAGAGCCGCCCCAATTCCCGGCCACAGCGCCAGGCCATAATCGGCCCGACCGATGCCCAGGTCCAGGACGACCAGCCAGTAGGGCCCGACCGCCAGCCCGGCGGCCGGCGTCAGCAAGATCGGCTGGCGCAGCCAGGCGGCGCTGACGGCGTACAACAGCGCCGCCGCCCCATAGCCGACCTGCGCCCCCAACCGGTCCTGGCCGGACGGCGGCAGGCCCATCGCCACCAGGGCAAAGGCCGCCACCAGGAACGGCGTGCCGTAACGAGCCATCTCCACCCGCCCTGGGAGCGCGAGCATACGGTTGGCCAGGCCAACTGCGCTCGCCGATAGGCCGCGCCGAAAGACCCAGGCCACCCCCTGGTAAAGCCCCCCCAGGGCAATCAGCGCCCAGCCGTGGCGAGAAGCAGGCACGTTCGCTTCGGCCAGGGCCAGCAACAGGGCCGCCGGCAGGGCGGCCGTGGCCGGGTAGAGCCACAACGGCTCGCGGAAAGTCCAGGTGGAAATGAAAGCCACCACCGCGTCGAAGAGCAGCGCGCCAATCAACGCCGGCCGGTCGTGGGCGACCAGCATCGTGCCGGCAATGGCCGTACCGTAGGCGATCAGGTACAGCGGCAGCCCATAGGCCCGCTCGCGCCGCTCCAGCCAGCGGCCCAGGAACAGCATCGGCAGGGTAAAAGCCAGCAGCATCAGGCCGTACGTCGTCTGGGGCGCAGTAGGGGCGAAGCGGGCCAGCAGGTAGACGGTCCAGACCGGGACCAGGGCCGCCGCCGGGTACAAAAAGCGACCCCTGACCCTGGCCGTCGGCGGCCGAAAATGGCGGTCAACCCAGGTGGCCAGCAGGTAAAAGGCGACTCCCAGGCCAACGGTGGCGCTGGAAGCCAGCACGTCGGCCACGCCCCACAGCAGGGCAAAGGGCAGGAGCAGATGGGCTACCACCTGCGGCGGCTGCGCCCAGCGGCCGTTGCCCAGCCGACGCGCCAGGGCAATGCCGGCCGCCAGCTCGACCAGGGCCAGGCCGGTCCAGGCCAGGGCGTGGCGCGGCAGGGGCGGATAGGGTTGCCAGGTATACCAGCCCAGGCGGGTGAGCAGCGTCCAGGGGACGACCAGCAGGCCGGCGGCCAGCCAGACCAGGCGGAGAGACAGCGCCGGCCGGCGGCGGAACAGCCAGGCCGAGGCGGCGTACAGCCCGGTAATGAGCAGTAAACCGAGCACCGCCCACGTCTCCCGCGTCCGGCCGCCGCCCAGGATGAGCAGGTTGCGGACCAGCGCCAGGCCAATCACCCCGGCCGACACGGACCAGCCGGCGTAAAGCAGCGGCCGTCGAAACAACCGCCATGCTTGCCCGGCCAGCGGTCGCCACGCCACGCGGCGGGCCAGGGCTGCCCGGCGCAAGGCCCGCTCGGCCAGGACGTAGCCGATGGCCAGCAGGGCGGCTTTGGCGGCCGAAGAGCCGCGCCCCTGGCTGTAGCTGACGGCCACCAGCCCCCCGGCGATGACCCCCAGCCAGGCGGCGGCGTGGGCCGGCGCTTCTTCGGCGATGAGCCAGGCGTACAGCCCGACGCTAACGGCCAGGATGGCCTGGGTGGCCGCCGCCCAGAGCAGCGCCGGGTCGCTCCGCTCCAACAACAGCACGCGGGCCAGGCTCCAACTAAAGGCGGCTACGGCCACGACGTGGGCCACGTCGTAGAGCGGGGACAGGACGGCCCGCCGCGCCCCCCGGTAGCGCTCCAGCGCAGCGCCACCGCCGATATAAGCCAGGACGGCCAGGGCCAGGGCGGCCACCAGCGGGTCGGGCGGCAGCCTCAAGTGGTCCAGGCCCAACACCCAGCCGAAGGGGAAGAGCAAGCCGCCAGCGGCCAGCCACCAGCGGTTGGGGAACACCAGGGCCGAGGTGAAGTAAAAGCCGGCCGCCGCCAGCAGAAGCCCCGCCGCCCAGGCCTGGTCGTAAATGAGTAGGGGCACGGCGACGGCGACGACGTTGCTCAAGTGGGCGGCCGTTAGCCAGGGCCGGCCGTAGCGCCAGCGGACGCGCCGCAAGCGCAGCCCCAGCACCAGCAGCGCCCAGGCCAGCAGGGCGAAGGCCAGGCCCAGCGGCGCTTCGGCCGGGCGGCGGTTCGTCCACACCAGCCAGACCCAGGGCAGCAGGAACAGGCCGGCCGCCCAGTGAAAGAGCCGGAAGGGGAAGCCATCCGGCCGGGCGCGGGCCGGCGGCCGGCGCAGGAAATAGGCCAGCCGCAGCGCGCCCTCGTGGGCCAGCAGGGCCAGCCAGCCGTTGACGGCAATCCAGTTGCCCAACGTGTAGGTCAGGACCGGCCGCTCCAGGGTAAACAGCGGCGGGAAAATGGCCAGCCCGGCGATGAGCCAGCCGGCGCGGAAGAGGGGGGCGTAGTAGGCTATCGGCTGTTGGGGTTCCCCTCCGGTAATTGGGTAATTGGTAATTCGGTAATTGAGGCGCAGGGCGACAATAATATGGCCAATGGCCAGTAGCGCCCAGCCGAGGCCCAACTGGCTGACCGTGCCGCCCCAGCTTGAGAGCCAGCCGGCCGTGGCCGAGAGGAGCAGCAGGCTGGTCAGGGAGAGGGTCCCCGGCCGCCGCCACAGGCGGGCCTCCAGCAGCGCCGTCGCTGCCAGGATGGTGTGGACCGGGCCGATGATGGCTGCGTCGGCCAGCGACCAGGCAAAGGAGAGAACGGTCAGAGCGCCGCTGCTGAGTAGGGCAATCCGGGCGTAGGCGCGGCTGACCTCGTCCCCGGTTTCGGCGCGCCGAGAGAGGAAGCGGCCGGCAACCAGGTAAACGGGAGCCAGCCAGGCCCAGCCCAGCGCGTACCAGGCGGCGCGTAACTCCCAGAGGATGTGCAACTCTCGTTGGGTCAGCCAGGCGGCCACCGGGAAGGCCACGGCCGCGGCCAGGGCCACGCTGCGCATCCGGTAGCGGCCGGCAGCCAGGACGAAGACCAGGCCGCCCAACCACCAATCGGCCGCCTGGGCGGGGCGGAACTCCGCCCCGCCGGCCCGGCCGGTCAGTCCCCAGCCAAAGGCCAGGGCCAGAATAGTCACCGTCCCACCCAGGGCGACGTGCCAGAAAGGCGTGGCCAGGATTCGCCAGGCTGGCCAGGGCGCGGCCCGGGGCGACGCCAACCAGGCGCCCAGCCCGGCCAGCAGCAGGGCCAGGGCGACCAGCGCGGCCTGCCACCAATTGGCGTCTATGCCCGCCACCGACATCCCGGCCGCCAGCAGGCTGCCGGCGGCCACTCCTACCAGGTAGCCGAAAAATTCGGCCTGGATCAGGTAGGCGGTCAGCAGGTAGGCGAAAAAACAGACGGCCGAAGCCAGCAGCCAGACCTCGGCCCAATATTCTTGGGGGAAGCCGCCAGAGAGGTAGAAGGCGTAGAAATCCAGCGGGACCAGCAGGGAAGCCACCGCGCTGAGGGCAATCCCGGAGCCGCGCAACTGCATCCGCGTCCGCACGTACCAGCCCAGGCCGTAAAAGGTGGCCGTAAACGAGGCCAGGAAGGTGACCTGCAGCCAGGGCGGGAACGTCTCCCAGTTCCAGACAACCAGGGAGACGGCCGCGGCAAACAGCAGAAACGCCCCCAGGAAAAGAATGGCCTGCAACGTCCGCTCGGAGAGCAGCGTTTCCCAGACCCGATCCCAGGTGAAGCGAGGGGGAGACAAGGGGAGGGGAGGAGGGGGAGAGGGGGAGAAGGGGGCGGTCTCTGCCTCTCCCTGTCTCCCTGTCTCCTTGTCCCCTTGTCTCCTTGTCTCCTTGTCTTCTGCCGGGAGGAGGCCAAGCTTGATTTTGAGTTGGGTAATTTCTTCGGCCAGGCCGGCCGTGGCCTCGCGGTAGGCAGCCGGGCTGGCCAGGCGGCCGGCGGTGTGTAGTTCCTCCAGCATTCGGGCATGGAACTCCAGTTGTTCCAGGCGCCAGGCATAGGGGCGGACAGGGGTTGGACTTTTTTCCGGGGGCGGGGCGTCAGCCAGGCGCTCCTGGAGGGATTCAATCCGGCTGTTAATTTCGTCCCGCAGCGTTTTGGCTACGCCGGCCGCCAGCCAGCCGTAGTGGGTCCAGTTCGGAAGGGTGTGGCGCAGAAAAATACGGAGGAGGGTGAGTTCTTGCCGGGCGGCCGCGGCCCCGGCGGCGTCCAACGGCGGCGGGCGCAGCCCCAGGGCTATTTCCACGTCGCGCCGCTGCCGGCCGTAGCGCTCGCGCAGCGCCAGCCGGACGTCGCCCGGAACTTCTGGCCAGGACCGCAGCTCGGCCAGGAGAAAATTGAGGCCAAACAGCCGCTCAATCAACCTGGCGTCGCCGCTAAAGTGGCAATTCTGGCAAGGGGCTGAGGGCTGAAAATCAGTCTGGCCACACCTGGGACAGCGCATGGAGTGGATTCCCTACTGTAGCTCCAATAAGCTTCTCCCTGGCAGTATAGCATGGGGTGCGGCCGTTCTCCACCTTTTGCCGGCAAAGTTTCAAGCACTCACGTGCTTGACAGACCTATTACAGTGATGACGACATTTCCCTTTTTTTGTCCTGTTTCGACATACCGGTGAGCTTCGGCAATCTGCTCCAAGGGGTAGCGCCGATCAATGATCGCTTTAATCGTTCCGGCCTCAATAAGCTCTTTGAGTGCAAGCAGATTATTGACCGTATAGCCGGCCGTCCAAGGGATTACGCGCTTGCTGCTTCTCCTCGAAATCCATCGCATTCGAACCCCGCCGAACAGTCCAGGGTTAGCGTTCAGATAGGTTCCATTTTCCTTTAGCGAACGTAAACTACTTGAAAACGAGCTTTTGCCGACCGTATCCAATATAACATCATACGTCTGACCGCTTTTGGTGAAATCTTCTTGAGTGTAATCAATGACATGATCTGCGCCAATCGAGCGTAGCATCTCCAATTTCCCCGGTTTGTCCACGCCAGTCACTTCAGCCCCGTAGTGTTTGGCAAGCTGGACAGAATAAGTACCGATACTACCACCCGCGCCAACAATCAAAACTTTTTGTCCGCGCTGGATATTTGCTTTTCTAAGAGAATGCAGTGCTTCGAGTCCACCAAACGGTACGGCGGCAGCCTCCTCATAAGTTATATTGGCCGGTTTTTCTGCCAGGACACTGGCCAGCGCTGAAGGTTTTTCAGGCAGACACATATACTCAGCATAAGTTCCCATACCAAGACCGGTATACCCAAAAACCTGGTCGCCTGGCTTATATCGGGTTACACTTTTGCCAGCGGCTACAATCTCCCCAGCAAACTCTGTCCCCGGTATCGTTATTCTGGTTGGTCTTCTGAAACCCAGATATAGTCGCAAGGGGATCGCAAACAAGAGAGGGAGTTTGAGCCTTCGGAGCTCAGTGTCCGCTGTTGATGCGGTTGCTGCGTGTACTTTGATCAGGACTTCATTGTCCTTGGGAGCAGGTTTTTCTACCTCTTTGAGCTGAAGCACATCCGGTGGTCCGTATTTTGTCCATACAATTGCTTTCATGATTACTCATCCTGATTAGGCTTTGTTATTCGATTTCACAGTGATGACGACTTTCCCTTTGGCAAGTCCTTCTCCAAGATATCGGAGCGCTTCAGGAACCTCACTTAACGGATACCGTCTATCAATGACAGGGACGATTTTGCCAGCTTCACAAAGCTCCGTGATAGAGACCAAATCTTTTCTATTGCGTTGAACCGCCAGGACTTGTATGTTCTTGCCCGAGGTTCTTCTTATCCAGGGTCCCAGGAGCAAAATCTGGAAAAATGTCGCTACAGAACCTCCGACGGCGAAGTAACTCCCATTGGGTCTTAGTGCCCGCGGGTAGGCAAAAACCGAACGATGGGCGATAAGATCAAGGATCAGATCATACTGTTTTCCATTTTTGGTGAAGTCTTCCCGGGTGTAATCAATAACATGGTCTGCGCCAAGCGAGCGCATAAAGTCCATCTTGCCGGTGTTATCCACCCCGGTCACTTCAGCCCCGTATAATTTGGCAAGCTGCACGGCAAAGGTACCGCCGCCGCCACCGGCACCATTAATCAGAACCTTTTGCCCCGGCTGAACCTGTCCTTTATCGCGAATCCCCTGCAGGGCGATCACGCCCGCTTGCGGGATGGCCGCTGCTTCCTCGAACGTTATACCGGCCGGTTTTAACGCCCAGCTTCTTCCGCGAGTACAGACGTACTCGGCAAAACCACCATGATAATCCCCCATTTCCCCGAATACTTCATCACCGGGTTGAAAATCCTTGTTGTTTCTGCCAACCATTTCCACTCGCCCGGCGACATCCGAGCCGAGTATCTTGTTAGATGGCTTTCGAAGCCCCCCGATGCGGGCATACAACGGTTTCCCTGTCAGCCCCTCCCAGTCAGATCGATTTACGGATACCGCATAAACCTTGACCAGGATTTCATCGTCCGTAGGGACTGATTTTTCGACCTCTTCAAGTTTAAGAACATCGGGTGAACCATATTCTGTGTATACAATCGCTTTCATATGGGTATCCTTCCATATCATTCATCTCCCGCAGGAGGTTATTGATTATTTTGAACCACCGTGATGACGACTTTTCCTTGAGTGTGTTCTTCTTCAACATACCGGAAAGCTTCAACGATCTCACTTAACGGATAACTCCGATCGATGACAGGGACGATTTTGCCGGCTTCCAGAAGCTCCCCCAGGTAAACCAAATCCTCTTGGTTTACTTTCGCGATCCCCATGCTACCCATTTTCTTACCCCCCTTCCTTGACATCAAAGAGCCCAGGAGCATGGCCTGGAAAAATTGAGGCAGGGTACCCCCGGCGCAGACATAAATCCCTTGGGGATTTAGGGCACGCTTATAAGCTAAAAGCGAGTGATAACCGTTAACGGCAAAAATGAGGTCGTAATGCTGCCGGTTTCGGGTGAAATCTTCCTGGGTGTAATCAATGACATGATCTGCCCCAATGGAGCGCACCATGTCCAGATTCCGCGTGCTGCACACGGCGGTCACTTCAGCCCCGAACGATTTGGCAAGCTGTACGGCAAAGGTACCGACACCGCCCGAGGCGCCTTGGATCAAAACCTTTTGCCCGGGCCGGATCCCTCCAGCATAGCGAATACCCTGCAGAGCGGTCAGCGCCGCCACAGGCACGGCCGCTGCTTCCGCGAAGGATAGATTGGCCGGCTTCAACACCAAGGCACCTTCACGGGCGCAGACATACTCGGCAAAAGCGCCATTCCGGCATCCGAATACCTCATCTCCCGGCCGAAACTGCGTTACGTTTTCGCCAACCGCTTCGACTCGCCCCGCTACGTCAGAGCCGAGGCGCGGGTCTTTTGGTCTTAGCACTCCCCCGGCGGCCAGGCGAATCAGAAACGGTTTGCCTCCCCGCACGCGGTAATCCCCCGCGTTGATGGACGCCGCCTGAACTTTGATCAGTACCTGATTTTCATCAGGCCTGGGTTTTTCGATCTCTTCGATCTTCAGCACATCCGGTGGTCCATATTCGGTATATACGACTGCTTTCATGGTGTACCTTTCCTTATGATTGTACAGTGATGACTACTTTGCCTCTGGCATGTTCTTCTATCAGATACCGGATAGCTTCAGCAGCCTCACTTAATGGATAACTTTTATCGATCACAGGGACGAGTTTGCCCGCTTCAAGAAGCTCTTTGATCACCAGCAGATCTGTTTTGGGTGTTGTCGCTATCCCCATGGAGCCCATCTTTTTCGTTCCGACCCTCGATACCAATGGCCCCAGAAGCATCCCCTCGAAAATTTGAGCCAGGGAACCTCCAGCCACGACATAAACGCCTCTGGAGCTTAATGCCCTCCGATAATCCAGAATCGGATGGTATCCGTTAACAGCCAGAATCAAATCATACTGCTGCCCGTTTCTGGTGAAATCTTGTTGAGTGTAATCAATGACGTGGTCTGCGCCAATCGAGCGCACCATGTCCAGGTTCCGCGTGCTGCATACGGCCGTCACTTCGGCCCCGAAGGATTTGGCAATCTGCACGGCAAACGTGCCCACGCCACCCGACGCACCTTGAATCAACACCTTTTGCCCCGCCTGAATCTGCCCTTTGTCGCGAAGACCTTGCAAAGCGGTGAACGCCGCCACCGGAACGGCGGCTGCCGCCTGAAACGATACATTGGCCGGTTTCCGTGCTAATTTTGTTTCACGAGCCAGCGCATACTCGGCGAAACTGCCCCCGCATACCCCGAATACCTCATCACCCGGCTGAAACTCCGTGACATCGCTGCCGACCGCTTCAACCGTCCCCGCAATGTCCGCGCCGAGTGACGTGTCTTTTGGTTTGAGAAGCCCACCGCGCACTAAGCGGACTATGATCGGTGATGTGAATGGCCGCCAGTCCAGTGCATTTGCGGAGGCCGCATGAACTTTTACCAGGACTTGATTCTCCTTGGGCACAGGTTTTTCTACCTCTTTGAGTTGAAGAACATCCGGTGGTCCGTATTTTTCATATACAATTGCTTTCATGATTTTCCTCCAGGTTTGGTTTGATCAGGCGCAGCCCCGTATGCCAGGCACTGGCTCGAACGAAGTCCTTATCGGCATGGTTACATCAGGCAAATTCAGCAGCGCGTTTATTCCACTGTTCGACATTTACGCCTTTAATCAACAGCCACAACAGTAATAGCAATTCTCCCCAACCCGTAAAGAAAATAATACTCACGTTGTAACCGAGAAATGCTGCAAAACTTTGTATGACATAGCCAAAACAGCCAATCATCAACAAGATGCCCAGAATTCTGGGGAGGAAACCCGACTTGAAGACCAGATAACCCATTGGAAACAGCCATAGACCCCAGAATATCTGGGCGATATTAAGTCCCTGACCGTGCAGCCGAAGGAATAAGGTCACCAGAGCTTGCAACTGCTCGGTTGTGAACACTTTCAAGTAGTCAGCACCGCTCAAGAGTTGTAGAACCGCCAGATTGTTAACCTCATTGAGCATCGCCATTAGATACAAGAACCCTGCGACTCTTGCCCGAACAAGTGGCGATGTTTCGGCGGTACGAGTTGTCATTTGAATTTCTCCATTTTTACCTCACTGCTGACCGAGCCTGTAGAGTCTGTAGCCAACAAGCCAGAACCAGACCATCGTGAGAGTGGAAACGATGATGATGGCGACATCCAAAGCGCTTACCAAGAATGGGCCTACGGATGCAATCAGCGCAAAGCTGCCCGTGACCACGCCCCAATAGGCCGTACTCTTACTGAAGATTCCCTTCAACATCACCAGTCCGGCGATGAAAATCCCAATGCCGGGGACGAGGATGGTGTAGATCGCAACGAGGGGGGTTGCAAGCAGCACAGACACGTACTCTGCACCCGCGATGAAGACCGCCCGCTGGGTGTCGGTCGCCGCTGCGCTGTACTGACCGCTGAGGCTGATCATCGCCGCGTAGTTCGGCCAGGAAATTGCCAGTTCCAGGGCAGCGAACAACCCCAAACATGCGGCTGCCAACAGCATCGCGCCCCGGTTGATCCCTCTCAACGCCAGGTAAAGCGCAAACGCGACAGGGATGTAGAGAAGGTCTGTCAGGACGGAGAGGCCGATGATCGCCCACCACGCCGCCGTATTCTCGGCGAGATAGGCGAGCTTCGCCTCGCCGCCGCTCGGTGGAACGCCCGCCATCATATAGAGCGGAATGATGATGATATACCCCAGACCAACGGCGAGTGCGGAGAGACCGCCCACTCGATACAACCATTTCCCATCTGGGTCAACCGCATGAACCACCATCTTCTGCACGCTCATTTACTCTTCTCCTTTTCTAACGATATGGACGAGTTTCATGGTTTGACCTCTGGCACATCTGCCTGGCCGGGTTTGACGCTATTGACCGAGACCAACGGCATTCCCAAATCACGCACCTTTTTGAGCAATCCATGCAGCGCGGCCTGGTCAACGATCGGGCCGGTTAAAAGCGTCTCGCCGTTGTCATCCAGCGTGATGGTCAGGCCCCCAAACCACTCTGCCCACCCAGCGCCCAGATGCCCTCTGATCCTGATTTGATAGACCGTTGGTTCACCTGGACCACTCTTTGAGTTCAGTTCGTTAGCCATGATCCTGTACCTGTTGTGGCCGCTCATCACACGCTGCGCCGCCTGCTCAAGGTACAAGTAGTATGCCTGCAACTTAGTGTTGGCGTATAGACACTTTGGTGTTGCCTGGAGGTGTTGTTTTGAATGGTTGGGGGAGCGACTGTTGAGGAATACTATCGCCTGCAGTTACAACAAACCTAGCTCGCGGGCGCGGGCTACCGCTTCGGTACGCCTTTGCACGTGCAGTTTGTCATAAATTCTGCGGTTGTGCCCTTTGACCGTATCCAGAGCGAGGAAAAGCCGCTCGCCAATCTCATGATTCGAGAGTCCCTGGGCAATGAGTTGTAGGACTTCTAACTCGCGCTGGCTGAGTGGCTCGATAAGGGATTGGGCAGAGGGCAGATGAGAGGTATCGGCGTTCTTCTGCTCCTCAACTTCAAAGACAGCCAGCAACTTACCAATATAGTCCGGCATCATCCCCTGAGCGGCCGCTTCGAACAATAACTGAGCCATCGGGATCCCTTCGTCAACAAAGATGCGGATGAAGCCGCCCGGCTCGGCCAGCGCCAGCGCGTCCCCCAGCAGTTGCACAGCTTTCTCCTTTTCGCCGTACGCCTGGTGAGCGACCGCCTGTAGCACTATCACCTTGAGCCGTTCATCCTGCCACTCCTTTGCCTCCATTTGCCGGCGCAATGGCTCCAGCGCCGCCAGCGCGGCGGCCGGATCTCCCTGGGCCAGGGACACACGGGCCTGGCTAAGGTGAAGGTTGTGCGTTTGGGCCAGATGAGCGGCGGCCGCCAGATTGCCCTGGCGCAGCAGAATAACCACTTGCGCGGCCGCCACTTCAGGGATGCGATAGACAAAGTTTTGCCGGCGTGCGGACTGACTAGCTTGAGCGAGAATAGCGGCCGCGCCGGCCACATCGCCCTGGGCCAGTTTCAGGCGGGCCAGAAACACCTCACAGACAATGAATCGGTCAATAACCTGGTCATACTGCCGCGCCAGGTGGAGGCCCTGTCGGCCGTGCTGTTCAGCGGCATCCAGATCGTTCCATTCGTAGAGGATACGGGCCAGGCCAAGATGCGCTTCGTAGATAATCTGAAGCGGCTGATCGCCTGCCAGTTGCAGGACGCGCCGGTAGATCTCGGCCGCCAGATGGAGCTGGTTTTCTGCTTCCTGGACGTTGCCCAGGCCGAGTGTCGCCAGGATGGTGGTGAAGATATCTCCGGCTGCCTGGCTGAGAGCGATGGCTTCAGTAAGGGCCAGACGGGCGGCGGCCCGCTCTCCCTGGTAGAGGTAGGCAACCCCCATCGTCCAATTCGCGTTAGCGCGGAGAGTCAGGTTGTTGGGATGCAGATACTCCAGGGCGCGGCGTGACTGAGTGAGCATGGTTTCTGCCTGGTAGCGAGTGAGAGCCAGGACAGCCCTGGCGACGGCAATTCGGCCGATAAGGTGTCGGTTATCCGCTTCGGCGCCTTGCAGGGCAGCTTCCGCAGCATCTAGTTTCTCTTCCACGCCGGTCGTTTGACCAATAACCAGCAGCAATGCGCCATACCGCCACCACAACGAGGGCCTGGCGTCCATTACTGACTTCGGCAATGAAGCTAGCCAGTCCAGTATTGCCGTCACTGCCCCCCGAAAATGGAGGGGAATTCCCCTTCCATCCATCAGACGCTCGGCGCGCTCAATATCATTAGCGGCCGCGGCATGGTGAAAAGCTTCTATGTCCAGACCATTGTCTTCGTACCACTGGCTGGCACGGATGTGCAATTCGTGTACGCGGCTTTCCGCATCCCCTGGTGATGAGGCGATACTCTGGTGGAGTCGCTGCCGCAGCAACTCGGCAAAGAGATGGTGATAACGGTACCAGCGCCGCTCGTTGTCCAGGGGGATGATGAACAGGTTGGTGCGTTCGAGATATTCCAGCGTTTCTTGCCCGGAAGCAGGCGGGGGGGGATGCCGGCCGGCATCCCTGTGCAGAACGGCGTCACACAAGGGGCCGCACAGGCGGTCGAGGATAGACGTGCGCAGCAAGAAATTCTGAACGCTTTCAGACTGCTGCTTCAGGACTTCTTCAACCAGGTAGTCCATCACGAAATGGTGGCTGCCGGTGAAAGATTTGACGAAACTGGTGATATCTTCATACCCCTTCATGGAAATCGCGGCGAGTTGCAGGCCGGCAATCCAGCCTTCGGTGCGGGTCTCCAGGGCGGCGATGTTTTCCGCCGAGAGGTTGAGGCCCATCACCTGGTTGAGAAATTCGGCGGCTTCGGAGCGGGTAAAACGCAACTCTGTGGCCCGCAGTTCGGCCAGTTGGCCCCGGCCGCGTAACCGGGCCAGGGGTAGCTGTGGATCCTCACGGGTGGCGATGACCAGGTGCATCTGGGGTGGCAGGTGCTCGAGCAGAAAAGTGAGGGCATGGTCAATCGGATTGGCCTCAATCACGTGATAATCGTCAAGGACAAGGACGAAATTGTTTGGGAGGGCGGTGATTTCATTGAGCAAGGCTGTCAGAATTGATTCGGTTGGCGGTGGTTGAGGGGATTGGAGCACACCCAATACCCCTTGTCCAATAGTCGCCGCCATCCCTTCGACTCCGCTCAGGGCAAGCGTCTGCAAAGCAGCGACGAGGTAAGCCAGAAAACGGGTGGGGTCGTTATCCCCTTCGTCCAGTGACAGCCAGGCAGCCGGTCGCTGGCAACCGGCGACCCATTCGCTGACCAGCGTGGTTTTGCCAAAGCCGGCGGGGGCAGAGATGAGGGTCAGTTTGCGACCAAAACCCTGGTTTTGGCCCAGACCCTCGTTCAGCCGCTCGATCAGGCGGGGGCGTAGGACAACTTTAGGCCGAGGTGGGGGGATATAAAGCTTAGTGGCTAAAATTGGCGTAGACATAGAGCAATGATAAAACACACACCACAGCTCATTATGTAAATTAGCTTTACGATCAGTTCTATACCAAGTTGGTACTGATCAATCAACGAACTGTAATTGCATATCGCGCAAATTAATGATCGTACCTGCCTGGATCAAGAAATCCGTACCGAGGATACCGTTGATTGGAAAACCGTAATCCATACCGCCAATCTCTACTTCCAACCCGGTTATACTTTTGCTCCCAACAGCCAACCGCTCCAACCGGCGCACGAAAACAACCTCTGTGCCACCAACACCCCGAATGGTATACAACAAATCAGACGGCTCCGGTATAATGCCTATCGAGGCGACGATGTCGGCCGCCAACACCGTGGTGGCGGAACCTGTATCTATCAATACGTCTGGTACTTCGATCTCCATCCTTGCATAGGCTACTTTCACCGTAGTAAAAGGGAGGTCATCTTGCACTATTAGCTGCATAGTTCCTCCGAATGCCCAGCCACTGTCTTTCTCGAATATCCAGCGTTTCACGGCCGGTGTGGACAAAGTAAAACTCTCGTGATGGATATTCCTGGTGTAGTTGGCGGTAGCGTTGCATGGCGGCCGGGCCATCGGTGCAAGTCTCGACCACCGAAATCCGCTCCAGCACTCGCCGGTCATCTTCCGTGTGAGCTTCCAGGGCTTCAATCACCAACCATTGATCCGGATATGTTGTTCTAACCTCTGACCAGCGCATCTTACCCTCCACCTGTTAGCAGTTACCTGTTTTAAGAATCATAAAACAATATTTATTCATTGGATTATACCCCAAGTTGCCAGGGGAATTCTCGTCAAGGCTGGTGAATCTCGTTAAACTGAAGATGGGTTGAACAAGACAACGCGGCCCAAGGTAACCACAACCATTCAAGGAACTTGTTATGGAATACATCTCTTTAAGCGGCGATTGGCAATTGGCGCAGGTGGGCCAGGATGAGGTGCTCCCGGCCGTCGTTCCCGGCTGCGCCCACACCGATTTATTGGCCGCCGGCCGGATCCCTGACCCCTTTTACCGGACGAACGAGCTGGACGTGCAGTGGGTCGGCGAGACGGATTGGGTCTACCGGCGGACGTTTACCGTGCCGGCCGGCTTTCCGGCCCACGAGCGGGTCTTGTTGCGCTGCGAAGGGCTGGACACGCTGGCGACCATTGCTATCAACGGCCAGGAAATCGGCCGCAGCAACAACATGTTCCGCACCTGGGAATTTGACGTTAAACGCGCGCTGCGCCCTGGCCAGAACGAGATCGAAGTCCACTTGGCCTCGGCCCTGCGTTACGGCCAGCAATGTCTGGCCGAGCGCTTTTTGCCGGCCTGGACCCGCGACAAGCTGCCGGGCGGCAACTGGCTGCGCAAAGAGCCGTGCAGCTTTGGCTGGGACTGGGGGCCAAAGCTGGTTACCTGCGGTATCTGGCGCGAGATCAGGCTGCTCGCTTTTGACAACGCCCGCATCGCCGATGTACACATCCGGCAAGAGCACCAGCCGGACGGGAACGTTGTAGTAACCGGCCGGGTTGCTGTGGAAAGGGTACGGGCCAGTTCCCTGGCGCTGCGATACAGCTTCGGGCGGGCCGGCGCGGCCAGCGACAACAAGCAGGTGCCGGTCGAGGGCGATGTGGCGACTGTCACCATCCAGGTCAACAATCCCCAGCTCTGGTGGCCCAACGGGATGGGCGACCAGCCGCTGTATGAGATCAAGTTAAGCCTCCTGGACGTGGTTGGTAACGAATTGGACAGCGCCGGCCGGCGCATCGGCCTGCGCACGCTGCGCCTGGACCGCCAGCCTGACCAGTGGGGTGAAAGCTTCCAATTTGTGGCCAACGGCCTGCCTTTCTTTGCCAAAGGGGCCAACTGGATCCCGGCTGATAGCTTCCTGAACCGCGTTACGCCCGAACGGTACGCCCAACTGCTGGGCGATGCAGCCGCGGCCAACATGAATATGCTCCGCGTCTGGGGCGGCGGTATCTATGAAGAAGAGCGCTTTTACGACCTGTGCGACGAGCTGGGCCTGTGCGTCTGGCAGGATTTCGTCTTTGCCTGCGCCACGTACCCCACCTTTGACGAGGCCTGGCTGGATAACGTCCGGCGCGAGGTTGAGGACAACGTCGGCCGGCTGCGCCATCACCCCTCTATCGCCCTGTGGTGCGGCAACAACGAGCTGGAACAGGGGCTGGTCGGCGACGAATGGACGGCCACGACGATGAGCTGGCAGGATTACAGCAGGCTCTTTGACCGCCTGCTGCCTGACCTGGTGGCCCAACTGGACCCAGAGCGCGACTACTGGCCGTCCAGCCCGCACAGCCCGCTGGGCAACCGCCTGGAGTGGAACAACCCCCAATGGGGCGATGCCCACATCTGGGACGTCTGGCACGGCCGGCAGCCGTTTGAGTTTTACCGCACCTGCCGGCACCGTTTCAACAGCGAGTTTGGCTTCCAGTCCTTCCCCGAGCCGCGCACCGTTTATGGCTTTACCGAACCGGCCGACCGCAACATCACCAGCCCGGTCATGGAGCACCACCAGCGCAGCGGCATCGGCAACCAGACGATCATCCATTATTTGCTGGATTGGTTCCGCATGCCCACCTCGTTCGAGATGACGTTGTGGCTGAGCCAGATCGTCCAGGGCATAGCTATGAAATATGCCGTCGAGCATTGGCGGCGCACCATGCCGCGCGGCATGGGCACGCTGTACTGGCAGATTAACGATTGCTGGCCGGTGGCCAGTTGGTCGTCGCTGGACTATTACGGCCGGTGGAAAGCCCTCCACTACCTGGCCCGGCGCTTCTACGCCTCCCTGCTGGTTTCCGGGCTGGAAGATCTGGACCGGGGCGCGGTTGAGGTCCACCTGACCAGCGACCGCCTGGAAGACGTGACCGGCGAGATAGGCTGGCTGCTGACGACGGCCGGAGGAGAGGTAGTGGACGGCGGCCGGCTCACGGGCTTGATTCCGGCCCGGCAAAACACGCTGGTGGCCGCGCTGGACCTGGCCGAGGCTATCGGCCGTTTCACCCCCCGCAATTTGCTTCTATGGTTGGAGCTGGCCGTAGACGGACAGCCCGTCTCCGACAACCTGGTCCTGCTGGCCCGGCCCAAGCACCTGGAATTGGAAGAGCCGGAAATCCAGGCCGAGGTGATGGCAGTGGGGGACGGCCGCTACCAGGTGACGCTTACCGCCCAAAAGCCGGCCCTATGGACCTGGCTGGCGCTGGAGGGTTACGAGGCCCGCTTTTCCGATAACTTCGTTCACCTGCGGCCGGATAAACCGGCCGTGGTGACCGTTACCTGTGACGGCAACCCGGCGAGGGAACAAATTCAAGAAGCCCTACGCGTCTACTCGCTGGCCGACACGTATCAACCGGGTAAGTGAGTTATCCTTTCCAGGAGTTCCTGTCCATTTGAGGCGACAGCGGCCCGGCCGCGGGCCTTTTCCGGGTAGCGCATTTGTAGCAAGGGCATGCCTACGCCATAGGTAACAAACTCTTTTTCCGGCGTTACTTCAATCAGGCATGAGTTGGCCATTAATGAACTATCGTTAGCCAGACCCCGGAACAACGCCTGCAATAGTTCGGGCGGGGTCTCGTCCGGTTCCAGGACGCGGGCTATACCGGAAAAGGTGATGGTGGCGGCCGGTATCTTGATCCACGGCATAAAGGGGATGCGCTTGGCAATGGGAATAGTTATAGATACGTGGGGATTGCCGGCAACGTGGCGTGCCTTCCACGAATCGGTATCTGTCCCAATATATAGCTTGTGATTACGTACCACGTAAACTACGCCCACGGTGCGCGCCTCGTTTCGGGCAGTGACCATGCCGATGACGGCAAACAGTTCCTTTTCGATTGCTTGCCACACTTGCTCAGTTGTCAGTTGAATCGTCATTGTTGCCTCTCCATACTACTCTAGCAGTGCCTGGCACGGGGCAAACAGCCTTGGATTAACCAGAGTGGTTCTGCCCCGTGCCAGGCACTATGCTAGCGATTTTAGATCTACTGAGATTAATCATAGGTGGATTGGCGGCTGGCTCGTAAGTGTAGAACGGCCGTTTACCTGGTGACGTTTGTCACATTCAGCCAGACAATAAAAAGACCCCAGGGGTTTGATAACCCCTGGGGTCTTTGTCGTCAAACAACGACGGTATGAACCGGTTGTTTAGCGGTTACGGCGAGAGCCGCGATCGTTGTAGCCGCGGTTGCGGTCGCCGCCGCCACCACGCTCTTCACGAGGGCGGGCCTCGTTAACGTTCAGGGTGCGTCCCCGCAACTCGGTGCCGCCGAGCCCTTCAATTGCTTTCCGGGCCTCGGTATTGCTGGACATTTCCACAAAGCCAAAGCCTCTTGATTCCCCGCTGAACTTGTCCTTGATAATCGCTACTGACGTAATCGTTCCGTAGCTACTAAAGGCATTTTGCAGGTCCTCTTCGGTTGTATCAAAGGACAGGTTACCAACGTAAATATTCATCGAACTATCTATCTCCACTTTGGTCCACAATGTTGTGAACCGGCTAAATGTGCCAAAACTAGCACAGTCTCGTCCAAATAAAAAAGCGCCGGTCTGCTCTGCATTGCTGCGCCATCACAAAAAGGGCAACTCTGCTATCGCAAGCCTGCGCCTTAATCTTCGGACGAGTCAAGTAACGGGAGAATCATAACACGTTTTCAACCTTTTGTCGAATTACCAAATAAAACAGCCCGGTTCATTTGAAATGGAACTAATCCTCAGATGGAACCCAGACCCGCATCGCGCCTGCGCCACGGTTAGCCCAGGCAAAATACGGCACGGCGATCAGGTGGATGGGCCTCTGCGGCGAGCGTGCCGGCTCTTGCGGCCGGTAAATCTGATTGGTCCAGTTGCTCAGGTCAGATAGAACGCCGGCCGTTGTCACTGTGACGGCGCCCTCCAGCAATTCGTCTTGCCAATTGGCCTGCAAACCTGCTTCAGTCGAGAGGCTGATATGGCGAAGGTCCAGGCCAGCTTCCTGGTCAACCGCCTCAAAGCAGTAGACCAGCGGTCCACGCTCAATGGCCACACAGCCGCGCAGGTCGCCCATGTAGGGGTGCGGCCGGATAAACCTGGGAGCCATCGGTAGATTTAACTCGACCATATCGCCAGGTCTCCAGGCGCGCTCGACGGCCGCATATCTGCCCTCGCCAGGGGCCGGCAGGGGTTGGCCGTTGACCGCCAACTGCGCGCCGGCGCACCACCCTGGAATTCGCAGGGATAATATCCATTGTTCCCCATCAGTTTCATCAATCATTACTCGAACTCGCCCATCCCAGGGATAATCGGTAGACAGGCTCAAGGCAACATTACGCTGGCCAGCCACCGCAGTTTTTATTCGTGCCGCAGCAAACTGGTGAATCTGGATGCCGCGCCGGCCGGTGGTGGGCTATGGCGGCTTCAATCAAATGCCCGGCGCAATATAACTCGTGAGCATACTCCAGGTCTGAAAAGCGTTCCTTTTTCGTGAGCTGGAAATAGGAATTGAGATAGCCGTCTTCAGCCTGAGCGGCGGCCAGCAGGGCAATGACTTCGTCGGCCGTCTTCTCCAGTTTCGGGTCCGGGTGGAGCGTAAGATCATAGGCCACGGCCTCCAACCATTTGTACACATCTGAGTCGTTAAACAACAGGCCCTGATAATCGCCGGCCGTTAACCCGGCCGCCGCAATAGCCCTGATACTTGACTTTGATCGCCTTTCATGCTATTGTGTTAACGTTCCCGTTAACGTTAACGGGAACGTTAACACGAGGAGGATAGGCCAAATTGACTGTGAGTCGCGACAAATCTGCCAGAGAAAAAATTACCATCAAGCGGGTGGCCCGCGAGGCGGCCGTCTCTACGCAAACGGTTTCGCGCGTCCTCAATGATCGTCCTGACGTGGCCCCGGAAACACGGCAGCGAGTTCAGGAAGTGATGGAGCGGCTCAATTACCAGCCGAACGCTATTGCCCGCAGCCTCGTCTCCAGCCGCACGCGCACCCTGGGTCTGCTGACGGCCGATTTCAGCGATTACTTCTTTACCCAGGTGATTGCCGGGGCAGAGGTGGAGGCGCGCAAGCACGACTACTTCTTCATGTTGGGCAGCACCGAGCGCAATCCCCAGGACGAGCCGGAATACCTGCGCCTGCTGACCGAGCGCCACGTCGAGGGCATTCTTTTTGCCCGCCCCAGCACCGAGCCGGACAACCGCCACCTGTCTAAATTGCTGGGCGACGGCGTGCCCGTCGTTACCACCGCCTATTATCTGCCGGACGAAACGCTGACGGTGGTAGACGTGGACAACGTGGACGGTGGCCAGCAGGCTACCCGCTGCCTGCTGGAATACGGACACCAGCGCGTGGCCATGATTACCGGCCCGACCGGTTGGCGCTCGGTAAAGGACAGGGCTAAAGGATACGGCCGGGCGTTAGAAGAAGCGGGGCTGGCCGTAGATCCTGGCCTGATTGTCGAAGGGGATTGGTCTTACGAAAGCGGCTACCAGGCCATGCTGGCCTTGCTGGCGCGCAGGGTAGCCTTTACGGCCCTTTTTGCCCAGAACGACCGCATGGCGATTGGCGCGATTCGCGCTTTGAGCGAGGCCGGCCGGCGCGTACCGCAGGACGTTTCCGTGGCTGGCTACGACGACATCCCGGTAGCTGGCTACTGCACCCCTCCTCTGACAACCATCCGCCAGCCGATGCAGGAGTTAGGCGCCCTTGCCACCCGGCTGCTTATCCAGGCCATTGAGAAGCCCGGATCGATCCGGGGCGAAGTGCTCTTGAAAGGCGAACTTGTCCGGCGTGACTCGTGTACCGTGGTGGACGCGGCCGAATAGTGAAGGAGGTGAAATAAAGAACTCAAGAAACCCGTCGGAATTTGTGGGAACTCAAAATGCTAAAGATAGGAGGAGGTTAAAAACGATGTTTCAGATTGCAGAGATGAAGCGATTGGCCCGGTTGGCGCTGTTTGCCGTCATTATCCTGATCCTGGCTGCCTGCAATGCGGCCCCAGCGGAGCAGGTCGAAGTCACCAGAGTTGTGGAAGTGCAATCGGAGCCAGAACAAGTCGAGGTAACACGCGTGGTCGAAGTGGAAGGGACGCCAGAAGTCGTAGTCGAGATAGTGACGGCCACACCACCGCCGGAGCCGACGGACGCGCCCAAGCCGGAAGGCAACATTGTCCTGTGGGGCTGGACGGCCGCCATCCGGGATACGCTGGAAGCGGCCGGCATCGTCGAGGACTTCAACGCTGAATTCCCCGACGTGAGCGTGGAAATCACCTATTACGCGCCGCAGGATGTGTATACCAACCTGCCTCTGGCCCTGACGGCCGGTGAAGGCGCGCCCGACGTGGCCCTGGTAGAGAACAGCCACGTGGCCGAGTACGTTCACCTGGGCGGCCTGCTGGACCTGACCGACCGGGTACAGCCATACCTGGAGCAAATGAACGAATATAAATGGCACGACTGCGAGATGGACGGTCGCTACTACTGTATGCCCTGGGACTCCGGCCCGGTGGTCATGTACTATCGCCGCGACGTGTTTGAGGCGGCCGGCCTGCCCTCTGACCCGGACTCGGTCAACGACATGGTGGCTAGCTGGAATGGCTACCTGGAGACGTGCCGCACCATTAAAGAAGTAACCGGTTCTTATTGTTTCGCCCACAATAAAGCCAACAATTACGGCCGTCTCTACGAGATGGCCCTCTGGCAGCAAGGGCTGGGCTACTACGATCCCGACACCGGCGAAGTCACGGTAGATAGCCCGGAGAACGTCGCCACGCTGGAGATGCTCGGCCGCTTCTGGGAAGAAGATTTGGTCTCGGACAACCTGGAGTGGACCGACCCCTGGTACGCTGAACTGGCCGCGCTTGAGCAGCCGATTGCCACGCTGGTCGAAGCCTCCTGGATGGAGGTCTTCCTGAAGAGCTGGGTTGCCCCCGGCACGGCCGGCAAGTGGGGCGTGGCTTACATGCCGGCGATGGCCGAAGGCCAGGTACGGGCGGCGAACGACGGTGGCTCAGTCTTCGTCATCCCTACCCAAACGCAGAACCCGGACGCGGCCTGGGCCTTCGTCGAGTTTGCCCTGGGGCGCCAGGAGAGCCAGCTCAAGATGTTCGCCATTAGCGGTTTCATCCCGTCGCTGGAGACCACCTATGACGACCCGCTCTTCCTGGAGGGTGACTCCTTCCTGGGCGGCGAGCGCGCCCGCGAAATTTACAAGGAGGTGGTGGTGCAAATCCCCCGCGCCGGCATCTACGGGCCGAACTACGCCATGATGAACAGCGCAGTCTCGCTGGCGATTCAGCGCTACGCCGCCGGCGAGGCGCCGGCCGAGCAGGCGCTGCAAGAGGCTGCGGCCGAAATCCAGGCCAACCTGGAATAGGAGATTGGCAATCAAGGATTGCTCAGATTGGAGATTAGAGATTGGTGATTCACCATCATCGATCTCTAATCTCTTTTGGAGGCAAGATGGCGGGTAAGGCTGTAGTGGCTGGCATACCCCACGGGGTGGTGAAAAAGAAAGGTGGCTTGTGGCGTGCGGTAAGCCGCAACCGCTGGGCCTACGCCTTTATCTCCCCCTTCTACCTTCTCTTCCTCGTTTTCGGCCTTTTCCCGATCGTCTTTTCCATTTACCTCAGCTTTCACGAATGGAAGGGACTGGGGCCAATTGAATACGTCGGGCTAAAGAATTTCACTTTCCTGTTTGGGCCGGGCGGCAAGCCATTCTGGCAGTCGCTTGGCAACGGCCTCATTCTCTTCTTCATGTACGTTCCGGCGATGACCTTTCTGGCCCTCGTCCTGGCTGTCATTCTCAATTCCCGCTTTGTGCGCTTTTTCCAGGCTTACCGCACGATGATCTTCGCCCCCTATGTCACCTCCATGATTGCCGCCGGCTTCACCTTCCGCCTGATGCTGGAAAAGGAAGGCGGCCTGTTCAACGTGGTTCTGGATATGCTGGGAGTAGCGGGCGTGCCCTGGCTGGAGAGCGTCTGGTGGGCGCGGGTGTCGTTAAGCCTGTTGGTGATCTGGGGCTGGCTGGGCTACAACATGGTCATCATGTTGGCGGGGCTACAGACGATTCCGCGTGAGCTGACGGAAGCAGCCCTCATTGATGGAGCGACGCCGGCGCAGGCTTTCTTTTACATTACCGTTCCCCTGCTGCGGCCGGTTATTCTCTTTTCGGTTGTCCTTTCCCTCAACGGCAGCTTTGGCCTGTTTAACGAGGTCGTGGCCCTGACGGGCGGCGGCCCCTTGCGGGCTACGGTGACGACCCTGGTACACATCTACGGTGTGGCCTTCGGCAATTTTCAGTTCGGCCGGGCCTCGGCCCAGGCTTACGTCTACTTTGCCCTCGTCTTCGTCTTCACCCTGCTGCTGTTCCGATATTACGGGCGGGAGAGATAGAATGGTTTACCGGGCCAATTTTTTAGTGACGAAAATAATCCTGTATGGGCTGTTGACGGCCACGGCCGTCTTCATGATCTTGCCGTTTATCTGGATGTTGAGCACGTCTTTCAAGCCGCAATCGGAGATATTTGCCAGCCCGCCGATCATTATCTCGCCCAACATGAACCTGGACGGCTACGTTTACATCTTCCAGTTGGGCGTGCTGCGGTCGCTGTGGAATACCTTTTTCGTGGCCTTTTCCTTTACCATCGTCTCCTTGTTCTTCTGCGCCCTGGGCGGCTTTGGCTTTGCCAAGTACAAATTTCCGGGGCAGAAGCCGCTGTTTTCCTTCTTGCTGGCGACCCTATTTATTCCCGGTGCAGTGACGATGGTGCCAACTTACATTTTGATGTTAAAACTGCACTGGATTGACAGTTACTGGCCGCTCATTGTGCCTGGCGCGGCCAACGCCTTTGGTATTTTCTTCATGCGCCAGTACATCAGCACCGTTTCCGACGAGCTGCTGGACGCGGCGCGTATAGACGGCAGCAGCGAGTTTGGCATTTTCTGGCGGATTATCCTGCCCATTTGCCGGCCGGGACTGATCAGCCTGGGCCTGATTTTCTTCATGACTTCCTGGAACAACTATCTGGGACCACTGATTTATCTCAAGTCACCGGAGAAGTTTACCCTGCCCTTGCTGATGACCAGTATGCAAGGGCCGCCGGGCTTCTCTGCCTTCCGCGAGTGGATGGGGGTGGCCATCGTCAGCGTCGTGCCGCTATTGATTATCTTCCTGATTTTCCAGCGCCGCTTCACGGAGGGCATCACCGCCGGGGCGGTCCGGGGATAGAAAGTAGCCCTCACCATGTTTTACTTTGGCGTTGACTACTACCCGGAGCAGTGGCCGGAAGAGCGCTGGCCGGAAGACGCGCGCCTGATGGCCGGGGCCGGCTTCAATGTGGTGCGTCTGGCCGAATTTGCCTGGGCCAGGCTGGAGCCACAGGCCGGCCGCTACGACTTTGACTGGCTCGACCGGGCCATCGCTATCCTGGCCGGGCAGGGAATGCGGGTGGTATTGGGTACGCCCACCGCCTCACCACCTCCCTGGCTGATGACCGGGCAGCCGGAGCTATTTCGCGTGCGTGAAGACGGCCGGCGCGTGACCTATGGCAACCGGCGCGAATATTGCCCCAACCACCCGCTCTATCACGACTACACCCGGGGCATTGTGACCAGCATGGCCACTCATTACGGCGCGCACCCGGCGGTCATCGGCTGGCAGATTGACAACGAATTCGGCGACCGCTGTTACTGCCCCGTGTGTGCCCACGCTTTCCAGCAGTGGCTGCGGAGCCGTTACCAGTCACTCGACGAGCTAAACCAGCAATGGGGCACGATGTTCTGGAGCCACCGGTATGGTGATTGGGCAGAGATCCCCGTCCCCCTGACGACGGGTGGTTCGCCCAACCCCGGCCTGGCCCTCGACTTCTACCGCTTTGTCTCCGATTCCTACGTGGCCTACCAACAGATGCAGATTGACATTTTGCGCCGCCACTGCCCCGGCCACTTTATCACCCACAACTTCATGGGCTTCAAATACGACCGCCTCAATTATTACGACCTGGCCCGCAACCTCGACCTGGTCGCCTGGGACAATTACCAGCGGATGCAGTGGCAGATGCAGGCGGAAGTAGACCCCAGCCAGGGGGCGCTGGCGGCCGATACGATGCGCGGCCTGAAGCGGCAGAATTTCTGGGTGATGGAGCAGCAGGCCGGGCCGGGCGGCTGGGAAATCGTCAGCGTTCCGCCCCGCCCCGGCGAACTGCGGCTGTGGGCCTACCAGTCCATCGCCCACGGCGCGGATGCCATCCTCTTCTTCCGTTGGCGCACGGCGCGCTTCGGCACGGAGCAGTACTGGCACGGCCTGCTCGACCACGACGGCCGCCCCAGCCGCCGTTACGAGGAGATCAAGCGCATGGGCGCGGAAATCAAGCGGGCCGGCGGGCACATCTACGGAGCCACCGTCAGGCCGGCCGTGGCCCTGCTACTTTCTTACGACGCGCGCTTTGCCTTCCAGATCCAGCAGAATAACCCGCAGTTCTATTACCCCGACCACCTGCACCAACTGTACCGCGCTTTTTACCAGCGCCACGTCCCCCTGGACGTGGCAGCGCCGGCCGCCGACCTGTCGGCCTACCGGCTGGTGCTGGCCCCGGCGCTGCATCTCGTCTCGGAAACGGTAGCCGACAACCTGAGTCGCTTCGTCCAGGCCGGGGGCGTCCTCGTCCTCACCTCCCGCAGCGGCGTCAAGGATGAGGCCAATGCCGTCGTCAACCGGCCGCTGCCTGGCCTGCTGGCCGAGTTAAGCGGGGTGGAGGTAGACGAGTACGTCTCACTGGCGGCCGAGTCGCGCAACGGTCTGGAATTTCTCCTGCCGGAGCTGGCAACGGCCCACCCACCGGAGGCGACCATCTGGTGCGACGTGCTGAAGCCGAACGGGGCTACCGTCGTGGCCCGCTATACCCGCGACTATTACGCCGGCAAACCGGCCATCACCCTCAACCAGTTCGGTCAGGGTAAGGTCGTCTACATCGGTACCCTGGGCAACGGGCCGATCTACGAGACGCTGGCCGGCTGGCTGTTGAGCCTGGCCGGCGTGCGGCGCCTGCTGGCAGCCGCGGCCGGCGTGGAAGTGACCGAGCGCTGGCAGGGTGAGCGGCGCCTGCTCTTTGTGCTCAACCACGGCGAGCGCGAACAGGAAGTGACGCTGGATAGCCGCTACGTGAGCTTGCTGGACGATGCGGCCGGCACAGCCCCGGTCGAGGGCACGGTGACGGTACCACCGCGCGACGTCCTGGTGTTGGAACGTGTTTAAAAGCTTGGCTTCGCCTTCTATCTCTCTATCCGGCGAGTGGCGCTTTGCTGTTGACCAGGACGGGGATGGGGATAGCCTGGGCTGGGCCAGGCCGGCTTATAACGACAGCACATGGCTGCCGGTTACCATCCCGCACACCTGGAACGTCCTCCCTGATTACCGGGAATACGAAGGGCTGGCCTGGTATCGCCGCTCTTTTACGGTACCGGTTGAGGCTGCTGAGGCTCACCTGCGGCTGCGCTTTGAGGCCGTTTATTACCTGGCGCGGGTCTGGCTCAACGGCCAGTACCTGGGCGAGCACGAAGGCGGCTACACCCCGTTTGAATTTGACGTGAGCGGGCTGGTGGAAACGCGCCGGAACGCGGCCGATAACGTAGTGGCGGTACAGGTGGACAACCGGCGCACCACTGGCCGCATCCCGGCGGTGCTGCGGCCCGGATGGTCGTTTGATTGGTGGAACTATGGCGGCCTCGTGCGCGACGTGTCGCTGGAAGTGACCAGCCGCGCTTATATTGCCCGGCAGCAGATTGTAGCGGTCCCCCACCTGGCGGGCGTACACGAGGCTGAGGTGGCGACCATCACCACCACTTTGCTAGTGGAAAACCACTTTGACGAACCGTTTTACGGGCGCCTGGCGGCCGACGTGCTGGACGAAACGACCAGGGTATCGGCGTTAAGCGCGCCTGCACCTGTGCCCATCAGCCTGCCGCCCGGCCAGGCGACCGAAGTGCAACTGGTGGTGACGCTGGCCTCGCCCAGGCTGTGGCACTTTGACCAACCCTACCTTTACCGCTGGTCTACCTGTCTGCTGGCGACCGACGGCCAGATGATCCACAGCCGTGAGGACACTTTCGGCGTGCGTCTCATTGAGCTAAAGAAAGCGCAGTTTTTTCTCAACGGCGAACCAATGCGGCTCGTCGGCCTCACCCGCCACGCCGACTCGCCTGAACACGGGCTGGCGGAGCCGGTCACGGTGATGGCGGCCGACTACGATGATTTGAAGCGGCTGAATATGGTCTTTTCGCGGCCGGTCCATTACCCCCAACACCCCTTCATCCTCGACTACGCCGACCGCCACGGGATTCTGCTTATCCCGGAAGTGCCGGCCTGGCAACTGACGGCCGGGCAACTGGCCGACCCGAAAATGCTGGCCGTGGCGCAACAGCAGTTGCGCGAAATGATTGCCGCTAATTTTAACCACCCGTCGGTCTGGGCCTGGAGCGTGGGTAACGAGTTCGACTCTAACACCGATGCCGGCCACGACTACGTGCGGCAGATGATCGCTTTGGCCAAGTCACTGGACCCGGCCCGGCCGGTCAGCTTTGCCTCTAATCGTCTCAACCAACCGCCAGGCGACGATGCCGCCGGCCTGGCTGATTTTGTCATGATGAACCAATATTTCGGGACCTGGGCCGGCCCCAAGGAAGGACTTGGCCAGGCGCTCGACCGGATTCACCAGACCTGGCCGGACAAGCCGGTTATTATTTCCGAGTTTGGCTTTGAGCCACACTGGAATAGTATCCCGGGAATACCCCTGGAGTCGCCGGATCCGCGGCACTATTACCTTATCCCTGAAGACGTACCGTCGGAATCGGCCGAAGCAGACGAGCAGCGCCGGCAACTGATTGCCGAGCAAATGGCCGTCTTCCGCGAGAAGCCGTTCGTGGCTGGGGCTATCTTCTGGACTTACCAGGATTACCGGACACGCTTCCATTTCGTCATGGGTGTGGTGGATGGCGACCGTAACCGGCGCGAGTCGTGGGCGTTGCTGCGCCAGGAGTACACACCCATCCTGGTCGAGAGCGTTCGCTTTGCCGACCAGCCAGGCGGCGGCCGCATGGCTACCGTGGCCCTGCGCACGCGGGGGCCGGTGGAGAGGGACCTCCCGGCTTACACCCTGCGTGGTTACCGCCTGCATTGGACGCTAAGCAGCCCGGATGGGACAATCGCTTATGAGCAAGGCGACCTGCCCTTGCCGACGCTGGCCCCGGGCGCGGCCTGGGAAGGCATCATCGGCTGGCTGGCGCCCAAAGCGGAGTACGTACTGTCTCTGAGCATTGTCCGGCCAACGGGCGACGGCGTGCTCGAAGCACGAAGCGTGCTCGGAGCACGAAACTGCTCTTGGAGACTTGACGTATGAAGGCAGTGGTGATCAGTAAACCTCACCAGGCGGCGTATAGTGAGCAGCCCCGGCCGCAAGTTGATGAAGGGCAGGTGTTGGTGCGGGTGGCAGCCGTTGGTATCTGTATGAGTGACGTGGAAATCCTGGAAGGTACGCGGCCGGCGCCTTATGTCCGTTACCCGGTTATTCCCGGCCACGAGTGGTGTGGGACAATCGTGGAAGTGGGACCAGGCGTGGTTGGGCTGCAAGCCGGCGAGCGGGTGGCCGTGGAAGGGCACAACTTTTGCGGCGCCTGCTTCTGGTGCCAGCGCGGCCAGACCAACCTCTGCGCCAGCTACAACGAATTTGGCTTTACCTTGCCGGGGGGCTACGCCGAGTACGTGGCGGTGCGCGCCGACCTGGCTCACTCGTTCCCAGACAGCCTGCCCTTTGAGGTGGCGGCCCTGTGCGAACCGGCCGCCTGCGCCGGGCACGGCCTCCAGCGGGCCAGCGTACAACCGGGGGATACGGTGGTCGTCGTCGGGCCAGGGACGGTGGGGCTGCTGGGCCTGGCCTGGGCCAGGCTGTTCAAAGCGCAGCGCCTGGTGGCGGTGGGGCTGGACCGGAATAATGAGGCGCTGGCACGGACGATGGGCGCAACCGATTATCTGACGGTTGGCGAGGATCCGTTGTCGTTCGTGCGCGACGCCACCGAAGGCCGAGGGGCAGACGTGGTCTTTGAAGCGGCCGGTAGCCAGGCGGCGGTTCCCCTGGCGTTGGGGCTGGCCCGGCGGGGCGGCACCGTCGTCCTGGCCGGTATTAGCGGTGGGGGCCAGAAGGTGGCCCTGGAGTCGGACCTTTTCTGCCTCAACGATTTACGTCTCCAGGGTATCTTTGCCTATCCATCGGCCGTCTTTGTCGAGACATTGGACCGGATCGCGGCCGGGTTGCTAGACGTGCGGCCGCTTATCAGCCATACTTTTCCTCTTGAGGAATATGCCAGCGCCTTTGAGTTGCTATGCAGCCGACGCGAGCCGGTCGGAAAAATTTTGCTAAAGCCGTGAGGCTACTGGTTACTGACATCAATGACGCCATGTTCAATCAACCAACTCACTGCTTCCTGGACAGCCTGGAGTGAGGTATAGCGCGGCCGGTAATTCAGCAGTCGTTCGGCTTTGGCGATGCTGCAACATGGGCTGTGAGCAATATGGTCCCAAGTAGCGGCCGCCTCGACTTCAGAAACGGTCGTTCGCCATTCTTCCCAGGGCAGAAAACGCAGGTTGGCTGATTGGCCGAACCAGGCAGCCATGGCTTCGGCGTAGCCGCGTAGCGTCAGCGCGGCCGGCGAAACGGTGTGGAAGCTCTCGCACACTGCGACGCTCCGGTGGAAGATAGCTTGCATAAAGGCCTGGGCCACGTCGTCGGCATGGACATGGTGGACGGTTTCCATCCCAAAGTTGGGCAGGGCTACTTCTTCTCCTCGGGCGAGGCTGGCAAACACCTGCGGGTTGAAGTGGCCAGCCGGGTTCAAAGGCACCCACCCCGGCCCTACGATGTGCCCCGGATGCAGAATTGTCGCGGGAAATCCGTTGCGCCGCGCCTTGTTCAACAGGTAAACTTCAACAGCCGCTTTTTGGATACCATAGTCGCCAAAGGGACGACGGGGCTGTTCTTCGGTGAGCGGCGCCTGGACTGTTGGACCATGCACCCAGATCGTGCCGCAGTGCAGAAGATGCTGCACCTCGCCGTTGAGCGCCTCGACAAGCTGGCTGGCGCTGGTTGCGGTGAAGCAGATCATGTCTATCACGATGTCCGGCCGCAGGTCACGCACCCGCTGTCCAAAAGTGCCGGCTTTGTCCTCCGTTTCACGGTCGGCTACCACTTGCCGCACCGATTTCCAGGCTGCATGCGGTTGGTAGGGGCTCCGCCGCCCCCTGCTGATATTGATAACCTCGTAGCCGGCCTCAACCAGGCGCGGCACCAGGTACGTCCCCACGTGACCCATTCCGCCGATAATTACAACGCGCATTCTTTTCCTACCCTCTTGTAAATCCTGTTAATCCCACCCACTATCCTGGCACGGAATCCAGACCCGCAATGCCCCTGGCCCCCGGTTGGCCCAGGCAAAATAGGGCACGGCGATGAGGCGAACAGGCCTCTGGGAAACATGCGCCAGTTCTTGCGGCAAGTAAAGGTCTGTCCAGTTATCCAGATCAGACACCAGGCCGTCTGCTTCCACGGTAACAACGCCTCCCAGCAGATCTCCTCGCCAATGCGCCTGTAGCCGTACCTCCGGTGAAAGGCTGGTATGGCGAAGATTCAGGCCGGCCTCCTGGTCAATTGCCTCGAAGCAATACACTAGGGGGCCGCGCTCAATTGCCACACAGCCGCGCAGGTCGTCTACGTAGGGATGTGCCCGGATCAGCCTGGGTGTCATTGGCAGGTCAAGCTCAATCATGTCGCCGGGCTGCCAGGCCCGTTCAATCATCGCATAAGTGCCACCGGCAGGTTCGGCAGCCGGCCGGCCGTTAACGGATACCTGCGCATTGCTACTCCATGCCGGAATGCGCAAGGATAAGATCCACGGTCCGCCTTCGGTTTCTTCAACTGTTACCTGGATCCGGCCGTTCCAGGGGTAGTCCGTAGACAGACTCAACACAACTTTCTGGCTACCATTTATGGCGGCGGCCAGTCGCGCCGAGGTAAAGTGGTGAATCTGGATGCCTTCTGTGCTCGTGGTAGCCAGGTAATGGCCGACGGTCGCTACCTGGCGCATGACGTTGGGCGGACAGCAAGCGCACTCGTACCATTCCTGTCGTTCGACCCGGCCGAGGCTCTCCAGCGGGTTGACGTAGAAAAAGCGCCGCCCATCCAACGACCAGCCACTCAAGAAACCATTGTAAAGCGACCGTTCCAGGATGTCGGCAAAGTGTGGCTTACCGGTTGCCAGCAGCATGCGCCAGTTCCACATCATCGCGGCAATGGCTGCGCAGGTCTCGCAATAGGCGCTGCGACTGGGTAGCTCATGTGCCTCACCAAATGACTCGCCGGAATGACGGGCGCCAAACCCGCCCGTAAGGTACATCTTGCGCGTGGTCATGTCCTGCCACAGGCGCAGCATGGCCTCCAATAATGCTTGCTCGCCGGTTTCCAGGTAAAGGTCGGTAACACCTGAATTCAGGTATAGTTGGCGCACCGCGTGGCCCTCTACCTCAACCGCCTCCCGAATGGGCACCCGGTCTTGATGATAAGCCGGCCCCCACCTGCCAAAGCCGCGCATTTTTCCCTGCCCGCGCTGATTGACGAAGAACAGCGCCAGGTCCAGGTAACGTCTCTCCCTCGTCTCGCGGTATAACTCTACCAGCGCCAGTTCGATTTCCGGGTGCCCACTCGTGCCCTGATGTTTATCAGGACCAAAAACCGAATCGAGGTGGTCGGCGAAGCGACGGGCGACTTCCAGGAGGCTATGCTTGCCCGTTGCCTGACGATGGGCTATGGCTGCTTCTATAAGATGCCCGGCGCAGTATAGCTCGTGAGCGTACTCTAGATCAGAAAAACGCTCTTTTCCTGTGGTCTGGAAATGGGAATTGAGATAGCCGTTTTTTTCCTGGGTCGTAACCAGTAAGCTGATAACGTCGTCGGCCGTTTTTTCGAGTTCCGCGTCCGGGTGGAGGGCAAGGTCGCAAGCCACAGCCTCCAACCATTTATAAACGTCGGAATCATTAAAGATGAGGCCCTTGTACTTTCCCTGGGTGAGTCCGGCCGCCACGCGAAAGTTATCGAAGTTCCCAGCTTTTTCCAGCATCTGGTAACCGTGCCGCAGGGTGACATGGCGGTTGATCGTTTGTTTCCTTTCCCAAAAGCCGCCGGTGATGATACTGGTGCCTGGGGGTAGGGTGCGCAACCTGGCGAAGGGGGTGAGATTTGTCTTGACTTGCATGGTCAACCTAAGAGAATCAATAGATCACATTTACTTCAACGCCCCGCCAGTGAGGCCGCGCACGATAGCTTTTTGCGAGAACAGCACCAGGAGCACAATGGGGATGACCATCGTCACCCCAACGGCGCTGATCAATTCCCAGGGTTTACCCCAGGGGGAATACCCGGCAAAAACCTCCGTAATCGCCACGCTGAGGGTTTTAGAGGAGGGAGAGACGGAGAAGGACAGTGGGTAAAGCAAATTATTCCAAGCATTCACGAAGTTAATCAACCCCATCGTCACCAGCCCTGGGGCCGTTAAAGGGATGAGGATGCGCCAGAAAATTTGCGGCAGCGTCGCCCCATCCAGAATCGCTGCTTCTTCAATCTCATAGGGCACCTGTTTGATAAAGGAAACCAGCACCCATACGGTGAACGGGGTCAAGGTGCTACTGAGCACCAACGTCAGACCGGCAATCGTATCCAGAAGCTGCAAACGCGCCAGCATCCGGTAGAGCGGTACGATAGTGCCCACGTCGGGCAGGGCCATAGATAAGACCAGGACCCACAAAATAATGCCGCTGCCCGGAAAATGAATGCGGGCAAAGGCGTAAGCGGCTAGAAAGCTGGCGACCAGGGTAGCTAGGGTCGTCGCCAGGGCAAAGACGACCGAGTTGCGTGTATAGTCCCAGAAGGGGACCTGGTTGATGAGCGTTCTAAAATTTTGTAAAGTCAGCGTAGGAAAGTAAATCGGTGGGATCTTGTTCAGGTCGGCCGCGCTCGCCAATGCCGACCTTACCAGCCAGTAGACCGGCAGCAAGACGACGACGGTAAAGAGAATGAAATACACATAGGTAGCTGCTGAATTCCACTGATAAGTAACACGTTGGGGCAACCTTTTCTGTAACGTAGTCATCGCCCATCTCCCACGATCAATAGGTCACATCGGCGCGCCGAAATAGCCCCAGGCCAACGACCCCGATGATGGCCACCAGCATGAGCAAAATCACGCTGATGGCCGAAGCAAAGCCAAACTTGAAGAAGAGGATACCCTCCCGAAAAACCTGTAAAGCCAGAACGGAAGTGGCCACGCCTGGACCGCCAAAGGTTAGCCCATAAACCAGGTCAAAACCAGCTAGTGACCACACCATCCGAAACAGAGCCATGGTAATCGTGAGCGGCATGATCAGCGGAATGGTGATCCGCCAGAAGCGCTGCCAGGCGTTTGCCCCGTCAACCGTAGCCGCCTCGTACAAGTCTGGTGGCACCCCTTGCAGACCGGCCAGAAAGACAACCGCCATAAACGGGGCATCCTTCCAGACATGGATCAGGACTACGGCCAGCCTGGCCCCACCCGGAGAAATAAAAGTGACCATTCGCTCCCCGCTGATCAAATAGACCCAATGCGGGATCAGCCCAAACTGGTCGTCCAGCAGCCAGCGAAAGGTGTACCCGGCGACGATGGTGGGAATAGCCCAGGGAATGAGATTGATGGTCCGGGCAAATGTCCTTCCCTGAAAACGAGCGTTGAGCAGAAGGGCAATCAGCATCCCCACGATCAACTGGAGGATGGTCGAGGCCAGGACGTAGATGATGGTAAAAGTCAATGCGCCCCGTACCCCGTAATCGTCGGCCATCGCCAGGTAGTTCTGCAAGCCGACGAACTCATTATCCCCTTGAAGGATGCTGAGGTTGGTAAGACTCAGATAGATTGTTTGTAAAATGGGGTAGGCGGCCGTGGTCAGGCGCAGCAAAAAAGCCGGGGCCACCAAAAGAAGGAAAAGCAAATAGCGACGCCTGGTCGCCTTCGACAAGGTGAGGAGAGAGGACCTCCCTTTCAGGTAATCCTTACGTTGGGCATAAGCTTGTTCCATCATGAAAGGATTAAGAAACCGGGTTTTTCGAAAACCCGGTTTCTCTGGGATTAAAGGGTAGCCAGTTGATCTTGGGCCTGCTGTAAGGATTCTTCGAGCGTCACCTGGTCCGTAAGGAAGGCGGCGGCCGTATCTTCGATGATGGTCAAGGCCTCGACAAAGCTAGGGTGGTGGGGGCGCAAGGCGACGACGCCAGCATCGGAATACATCTTCAAGGGACCGGCCACACCTTCACCACCGGCGGCTTCCAGAACAGAGTGACGGGCACTTAAGAACCAAAAGCTCGTTTTGACTGCTTCAACGGCTGTGTTTTTGTCAATCAGGAGCTTGAACAGTTCCTTGGCTTCTTCCAGGTTGGGTGATGTTTTCACGATACCAAAGCCCCAGCCAGCGGCGTAGGTCGAGTTTTGTGGGCCGCCCGGCCCGGCCGGCGGCAAGGCAATTTGCACTTTATCGTCGGCAAACCAGGCGGCATTGTCTGGGTTACGGGCGACGTCAAAGAAGAAAGGCCACTGGCGCATAAAAGCCACTCTGTCGGCAAGGTAATCGGCATTTTGTTGATTATAATCCTTTTGGAGGGAAGCAGGATTAAGAACCTTGTCTTTGTACATCAGGTCATGAATATACTCAAGGGCCATGGCGTACTCTTCACCTACGTCAAATGGACTGCCGCCAGCCTGCCTGGTGATCCAGGCCAGGTAAACGTTCAGAAAAGCGCCCTTAATCAGACCATCTACTGAGGCCCACACGCCAGTTTCCTCGTCGGTGAAAACCTCGCCCAAGGCCCTGACTTCATCCCAGGTTGTGGGGACGGCAACCCCTTTCTCCTCAAACCAATCTTTCCGGTAAAACCAGTAAGGCATTTCCCAGTTGTGCAAGACCCGGAAAAGCTCGTCGTTGTGCGTGCTCCAGACCTGGTGGTTATCAATCATCGCCTGGGGAAAATCATCCCAGAAATCCGAGGGCAGTAAGTCGTCCAGGCCAATGAGATAACCGGCCTGGGAAAAAGAGGTCGTCAACTCATCCTCAAAGTCAATCACGTCATAAGGGCTGGTACCAGCCTGAACAGCGCTGGCTAGACGGGTAAGTTCCGTTTCTTTGGTATCGGTTCTTAGAACCACCTCCACGTTGATCCCAGTTTGCCTGGTGAAATCTAGTTTTGCCAGGAGGTCTTTCATCCCCTGCTCCGCCCAAGCCCCGACCGCAACCCTCACATTTCGTTCCGTAATAACAGTAGGAACGGCACTCGTTGCCTGGAGCGTTACCGCTGCTTCCTCCGGGGTGGTAGCACGTCCGCCGCAAGCGGCCAGCATGGCGCCTGCGGCCGAGAATCCGGCCAACCGCACAAACTCACGGCGCGACAATTTTTGTATTTTCGACATGGATTTTTCCTCCTCCTTGCGGGCCTGTAGGTGACAAAAACTCGTAGTTGCAAATCCTAAGAGTTACTGTTATCATTCCCGTTATTAATAACGGGAATGATAACACTATAGCAGAATTCCAAAATAACGTCAATGTTCAAAATGACCGTAGGGGAACTTAAAATTTGTGATCCGAAAATCTCGTGTGACTATTAAGGATGTAGCTGGAGCGGCGGGTGTTTCCACCCAAACCGTATCGCGCGTTCTGAATAACCGCCCTGATGTGGCCCCTGAAACTTTCCAGCGGGTTGAAGAAGTCATCAAGCAATTGGGCTTTGTCCCCAACGCTCTGGTTCGTAGCCTGATCCAGGGCCGCAGCCATACTTTAGGCGTGGTAGCTTACGGCCTGGAATATTTTGGTCCCTCGCGTACCCTGGCCGGGATTGAAAAGCAGGCCAATGAACTGGGTTATTCTATCTTCCTCAGCCTGCTGCACCGGCCGAACCCAGACGACATTGAGCAACTGTTCAGAAACCTCCTGGCTCGCCAGGTAGATGGCATCATTTGGGCTGTCCCAGAGTATGAGGACAATCGCGCCTGGGTGGAAGAGAAAAGTCTGGATTTTCCGGTACCGATGATATTCGTTCGCGGCATGACCAAGCCAACCGCTGTGCCTATTGTCGGCATTGATAATCAGGCGATTGGCTATCTCGCCACTGAGCATTTACTGGCTACTGGCGCCCGGCGTATCGGCATCGTCACCGGCCCGTTGACCTGGTGGGAGGCCAGGGAACGGCAACGGGGTTGGCAGGAGGCACTGACGGTGCATGGCCTGGAGGTCAACGACCGGCTGATGGTCGAGGGAGATTGGAACGCGCCAAGTGGTGAGCGGGGCCTGCATCAATTATTAGCGCAAAACACGGACCTGGACGCCGTCTTTGCCAGCAACGACCAAATGGCACTAGGCATCTTATATGCGGCACACCGGCTAGGACGGCGCGTGCCTGAAGACCTTTCAGTAGTTGGTGTAGACAACATTCCAGAGTCGGCTCATTTCTGGCCGCCCCTCACCACCGTTCGCCAGCGATTGCAGGAAGCAGGCGCTCAGGCTGTTATGGAACTGGACCAGATGATTCAAATGGTGAAGCGGCCGCAACAAAACCAGGATCAAGTCGTTCCCAATGTGACCTTGCTGCAACCGGAGTTGATTATCCGCGAGAGCAGCCGCCTGTTGGCGTCGTAGCCTAAGCCGGCAAGGTAGCTGACCGATGAAAGCTGTATTTATCAACGCTCCTCACCAGGCCGCGCTCCGCGACATCGCCCAACCGGCTGCGGGGCCGGGACAGGTGCTCGTCCGGGTGGCGGCCGCTGGTATGTGCATGAGCGACCTGGAAATTCTTAAAGGGATACGCCCGGAGCCTTATATCAAGTATCCGATTATCCCCGGCCACGAATGGTGCGGCACGGTGGTCGAAACTGGCCCAGGCGTCACCCGGCCGGCCGTCGGGCAACGCGTCGCCATCGAAGGGCTGAACCCCTGCCGGACGTGCTTCTGGTGCCAGCGTGGGGAGACGAATCTGTGCGTGACCTACAATGAATTCGGCTTTACATTGCCTGGTGGCTACGCCGAATATGTCGCCGTCCGCGCCGACCTGGCCCACCCTTTTGCCGATACACTCTCATTTGATGTGGCCGCGCTAACCGAACCAGCAGCCTGCGCCGGGCATGGCATTCTCCGTGCTGGCATGCGGCCGGGTGATACTATCGCCATCGTCGGACCGGGGACTATTGGTTTGTTGGGTGTTGCCTGGGCCAGGCTGTTTAGCCCACGGCGCATTATTGCCCTGGGAATTGATCGTATGAACGAGCGTTTAGCCCGGATGATGGGCGTTACGGAGTATCTCGTCATAGATGACGATCCAGTTTCCTGCGTCCGTGAACTAACTGACGGGCGTGGGGCGGACGTGGTTTTTGAGGCGGCCGGTAGTGAGACAGCCATTCAGTTGGCCTTCGACCTCGCCCGCCGGGGCGGAACGGTGGCTCTGGCAGGCATCGTTGGTGGGCAGCGCCAAATCCCCCTGGAGTCGGATATTTTCTGCCTTAAAAATCTGCACGTTCATGGCGTCTTTTCCTATACCTCCAGCCTTTTCGCCCAATCTTTGCGCCTGATCGAGAACGGGTTGTTGGATGTACGCCCACTCCTCACCCATACTTTCCCACTGGCAGAGTACAGCTACGCCTTTGACCTGCTGCGCAGCCGGCGTGAGCCGGTCGGAAAAATTTTGCTAAAGCCATGAGTTGAATACCATGACTACTTCTAGCCAACTGATCACCCAGATCAATGCCCTCCAGGTCCCACCCGGTTCGCTGGCGCTGTGGGCGCTTGGCCAATCGGGCTTTGTGTTGAAAGGCGGCGAGATTATTGTCTATATTGATCCTTATCTCTCGAATTACGTGGACGAGGCCGGCTACGCGCCGCCAGGCACCTTTCCCCGGCAGTTTCCAGCCCCCCTGTTACCGGAGGAGGTGACGAACGCCCAGGTCGTCTTCTGCACCCACGAGCACGCCGACCACACCGACCCGAAAACAGTTGCCCCACTTCACAAAGCTTCGCCTCAGGCCGTATTCGTTGGGCCGCCCCAGAGTTTTGACATTTTGTACGAAGTGGGAGTCCCCAGCGATCTCATTGATATTCCTCCGGTTGACAAACCGCTGACAGTGGGCCAGCTCACTTATACGGCCATCCCGGCTGCTCATTACGATCTCGACTATGATCCCCAGCGTGGCTATCGTTGGCTGGGTTTCGTTATCGAACTTAACGGCGTGACGCTGTACCACGCGGGCGACACCATTTTGTATGATGGCCTGGTGGACAGACTGAAGCGACACCGGATCGATGTGGCCTGTCTGCCGGTCAACGGCCGCGACTGGTGGCGGGAGCAGCGGGGGATGATCGGCAACCTGGATGCCCACGAAGCGGCCGAACTGGCCGCGACCATTGGCGCGGATGTGCTGATCCCGATGCACAACGATATGTTCGCTGCCAACCACGCCAGCCCGGCTGGGCTGGCCGACTTTCTGGACCGCACTTACCCCCGGCAAAAGTACCACTGGCTTCAGCCGGGAGAACTGTACTTTTATGTAAAGAGTTAGGAGGTCTTCTATAATGACCCAGACGTACCTAAATTACATTGGCGGCCGGTGGGTCCCGGCGGCTAATGGCCAGACGACGGCCGACGTCAACCCGGCCAATACCGGCGAAGTGCTGGCCGTCTTTCCCTCGGCCGGGTGGGAGGACGCAGCCCAGGCGATTGAGGCGGCCGCCCACGCTTTTCCCGCCTGGTCGAGGACGCCCATGCCCAAACGCGGTGAGATTCTGCACCGGGCCGCCAATCTTCTGGAAGAACGGGCCAACGAGGCAGCCGAAGCCCTGACCCGCGAAGAGGGCAAAACGTTCGCCGAAAGCAAGGGAGAAGTGCTGCGCGGTGCCAGCATCCTGCGCTACTACGCTGGAGAGACGATGCAGCCGACCGGAGAAATTTATCCGTCCGCTTCGGCAAGCACCCTGCTGTATGCCGAGCGCGTGCCGGTCGGCGTTGTGGCCCTGATCACTCCCTGGAACTTTCCGGTGGCTATCCCCACCTGGAAGCTCGCTCCAGCCCTGGCCTACGGCAATACCGTCGTCTTGAAACCGGCCGAACTCACCCCGCTGACTGCCTGGCACCTGGTGGACGTGCTGGAAAAGGCCGGGTTGCCGCCGGGCGTGCTGAACCTGGTCGTCGGCCGGGGCTCTTTGGCAGGGAATGAGCTGGTCGAGAACCCGCAAGTCAAGGCGATCAGCTTCACCGGCTCGAACGAAGTTGGCTCGAAAATCGCCGCTCAGGCAACGGCGCGGGGGGCCAAAGTGCAACTGGAGATGGGGGGCAAGAACCCAACCGTCGTGCTGGCCGATGCCAACCTGGACCAGGCCGTAGAACTGACCATTGCCGGAGCAATGCTCTCTACCGGCCAAAAATGCACGGCGACAAGCCGGGTCATCGTCCAGCATGACATTGCTGATGAATTTCGTGACAGGTTGGTTGCCCGGGCTGAGGCGATTAAGGTCGGCGATGGCATGCAGCCGGATACTTATATGGGGCCTTTGGTCAACGCCGAGGCCGAGCAACGAGTCCTGGAGTACGTCAGGCTGGGCCAGGCCGAAGGTGCGCGCCTGTTAACCGGTGGGGTCAAATTGAGTGGCGACCAATACGAACGTGGCTATTTCGTGGCCCCAACGGTGTTCGATGGCGTCACGCCTGAGATGCGAATTGCCCAGGAGGAGATCTTCGGGCCGGTCGTCAGCCTGATTGAAGCGCGTGATTTTGACGAAGCGGTCCGTTTTGCCAATCAGACCAGGTTCGGCCTGAGCGCTTCTGTGGTGACGCGCGATCTGAACCTGGCGCTGCGCTTCGTGCGTGAGATTGAGGCGGGGATCGTCCACGTCAATTCGCAGACGGCCGGCGCAGAACCACAGGTGCCTTTTGGCGGCTTCAAGAGCAGTAGCAGTGGCAGCCGTGAACAGGGCAAAGCGGCGCGTGACTTTTTCACCCAGATTAAAACGGTCTATTTCGATCCACTTTAAGAGGTCTTCTCCAAACAACCTCCCGGAGGCTTCTATACCAGGCGGTCACCTTTGGAGGAGCCTCCGGGAGGTTTAAAATCCATGCAAAACACACGTAACTTCCTCGCCCAAGTTGGCCTGCCACCGGGGGATGCGTTCGACCTGCCTGCCTCGCCCAGGCGCTTTCCTGACGGGGCGCAGTACCGGGTCGAGATTCCCAGCGTCGAAGGCCCGCGCGCCCTGGCGGCCGTTCTGGAGGAAGCGGAGCGCCACGCAGTCCTCGTCCATCGCGTCTCCCAGGGCAGCGGCATTATGCTGCTCACCGACGACGAGATAGGAGAGATGGCCCGGCTCGGCCGCGAAGCCCAGATCGAGGTGAGTCTGTTCGTCGGCCCACGGGCGGCCTGGGATACCGGCGCACAAATCACCGCCAGCGCTGGTAAGAATCTGGGAGCGCGGCTGCGGGGCATGGAGCAGGTCGTCTTTGCCGTCGAAGATGTTCGCCGCGCCTGCGCTCTGGGGATTCGCTCGGTGCTGGTGGCCGACGAGGGGTTGTTGTGGCTGGCCAACGAGATGAAAAAGGCCGGCGAACTACCGGCCAATCTCGTCCTCAAAGTATCGGTGCAGATGGGCGCCGCCAACCCCATCTCGGTCCGTTGGATGGAGCAACTGGGGGCAGGAACGTATAACGTCCCGACCGATCTCTCGCTGCCCCAACTGGCTGCAATCCGGCAGGCTGTTGCCCTGCCGCTCGACATTTACGTCGAAGCCCCCGACGATTTTGGTGGTTTTGTGCGCCATTATGAAGTCCCAGAAATGGTGCGCGTCGCCGCCCCTATGTACGTCAAGCTCGGCCTGCGCAACGCGCCCAACATCTATCCCAGCGGGGCGCATATGGAAGCGGCCGCGGTTGCCCTGGCCCGTGAGCGGGTCCATCGAGCGGCTATTGCCCTGGATATGCTGCGCCGTTATTACCCTGAAGCCAAAACGTCGTTACGGGGAGCGGGCGATCTCGGCATTCCAATGGGGTGAAAGAATGAAAATTACCAACGTCACACCGCTGGTGCTCGGCACTCCCTGGCGCAACCTCACCTTTGTCAAAGTTGAGACGGACGAAGGGTTCATTGGCGTAGGCGAAGCGCGCGTGCTCAACCGCACGGATGCCGTCCTGGGCTACCTGTCTGAAGTCGTGCCCCGCTATATTCTTGGCAGCGATCCCTTCGAGATCGAGCGGCTGGCACAGCGGATGATGCGTGAAGATTTTGCCCAGATCAACGAGATGGTGATGACCGGCCTGGCGCTGATTGAGATTGCTTGTTGGGACATCATGGGCAAGGCGCTCAACCAGCCGGTCTATCGCCTGCTGGGGGGCGCCGTCCGCGAGAAAATTAAGGCGTACGCCAACGGCTGGTACACGGTTGAGCGGACACCTGAGGAATTCCACGCTGCTGCCCGGCAAGTGGTGGCCAGGGGTTATGGCGCGTTGAAGATAGACCCTTTCGGCACGGGCTTTTATGAGCTAGATCGAGCCGAGAAAAACCGGGCCGTTGCCCTCATCGAGGCCATCCGGGATGCGGTCGGCCCAGACGTAGACATCCTGATCGAAATGCACGGCCGCTTTAACCCGGTCACGGCCGTGGAGATGGCCCGTGAGCTGGCCCCGTTCAAGCCGGGCTGGTTGGAAGAGCCGGTACCGCCGGAGAACCTGGCCGCACTCAAGAAAGCGGCCGAAGCCGTCGCCCCACTGGGTATCCCTGTAGCGACCGGCGAGCGATTACACACCCGGTACGACTACCGCGAGTTATTTGAACTGCAGGCGGCCGACATTATCCAACCAGACATCACCCACTTTGGCGGCATTTCGAGCGTGAAGAAGCTGGCGGCCTGGGCCGAAGCGTATTACGTCCTGGTGGCGCCCCACAACGTTGGCGGGCCGGTGTCCACGGCCGCCGCGCTGCACCTGGCGGCCTGTACTCCCAACTTCAAAATCCAGGAACATTTCAACGACTTTGCCGAGGCCTACGTTAAGGAAGCGGCGACGGGCGTACCGGAGGTCGTGGATGGTTATTTTGCTCTACCGGAAGGGCCAGGACTTGGTATCACTCTCAACGAAGAGGTGATCCGGGAGCATCCACGCCAGAAGGTTCACCTGAATCTGTTCGCCGAAAACTGGCACAAGCGCAAAGCTGCGGCGTCTACAGCCGCCGAATAAGAGGAAAAGGATGTATACCCCCAAACCCGAACACAAATTTAGCTTCGGCTTGTGGACGGTGGGAAGCGTCGGCCGGGACCCCTTTGGCGAGCCGGTGCGGCGGGCGCTGTCCCCGGTCGAGATCGTCCATCTGCTGGCCGAAGTGGGCGCCTGGGGCGTCAATTTCCACGACAATGACCTGATACCCATTGACGCTACCCCGGCCGAGCGCGATCAGATTGTGCATAACTTCAAGTATGCCCTGGCCGAGACAGGTATTGTCGTGCCAATGGCCACCACCAACCTCTTCAGCGACCCTGCCTTCCGCGACGGCGCGTTTACCAGCAACGACCCCCGGGTGCGGGCCTATGCGCTGCACAAGACGATGCACGCCATTGACCTGGGGGTCGAGTTGGGGGTCGGCGTGTACGTCTTCTGGGGCGGCCGTGAGGGCGCAGAGACGGACGCCGCCAAAGACCCGGTGACGGCCATTAAACGGACGCGGGAAGCAATGAACTTCTTATGCGCCTACGTCATTGACAAGGGCTACAACCTGAAGTTTGCCCTGGAGGCCAAGCCGAACGAGCCGCGTGGCGACATCTATAACGCTACCACCGGCAATATGCTGGCCTTCATCGCCACGCTGGACCACCCGGAGATGGTTGGTGTGAATCCAGAGGTCGCCCATGAGCACATGGCCGGCCTCAACTTCACCCACGCCGTCGCCCAGGCGCTGGAAGCGGGTAAGCTGTTCCACATTGATTTGAACGACCAGGCCTTCGGCCGCTACGACCAGGATTTCCGCTTTGGGGCACACAATATCAAAAGCGCCTTTTTCCTGGTGAAACTGCTGGAAGATTATGGCTATGGCGGCAGCCGTCACTTTGACGCCCACGCTTACCGCACGGCCGATCTCGACGACGTGAAAGCCTTTGCTACCGGCTGTATCCGCACCTACCTCATTCTTAAGGACAAAGCGGCGCAATTCAACGCCGACCCGGAAATCCAGGCCCTGCTGGCGGAGATAACGGCCGACGATGGCAGCCTGGACGGTTTTAAAGGCGCTTACTCACCACAAAAAGCCGCCGCCTTAAAAGGGCACACCTTTGACCGCGTCGCTTTGGGCCAGCGCGGGCAGCCCTACGAACGGCTGGACCAATTGACTGTCGAGTTGCTTTTGGGCGTTCGTTAACGAAGCAGATCATGTTGGCAGCAACGCGTTTTCTCGGTCTTGAGTGCGTGCGGCTGGAAAACAACGCGCTTTCCTTGTTGATTACCCAATCAGTTGGGCCGCGCATCGTTGCCCTGCAGCCGGCCGGCGGAGGAAACCTGTTCGCCGAAGTACCTGAGTTGACGCTGGAGTGCCCGGATGTGGGCCGTTTTCACTTTTGGGGCGGCCATCGCCTCTGGCACGCCCCGGAAGTGAGCCACCGTACCTATCTGCCTGACGACCGGCTGGTCACCATTACTGAAATTGACCACGGATTGCAGGTTATCCAGCTTACCGAACCACAGACCGGTCTTCAGAAATCCTTGCACATTCGGCTGCCCGACGACAGCGCCACCGCCGTCGTAGACCACACCCTGACCAACCATAACTTGTGGCCCATTGAATCCGCTCCCTGGGCCATTACCCAGTTGAAGCCGGGCGGCGTCGCCATCCTGCCCCAACCCACGGCCCCGGCCGACCCCGAGGGAGTCCGGCCTAATCGCAACCTCGTCCTCTGGCCCTACACCGACGTCAACAGCCCGCACATTCAGTGGGGCAATCAGGCCATCCTGGTTACGGCCGATATGCTGTCTGGCGCGCTCAAACTGGGCTTTCCTGATCCGGCTGGCTGGCTGGCTTACCACCGAGGGAAGACTCTGTTCGTCAAAAAAAGCCGTTTCCAGCCCGGCGCTGTCTACTATGACCTGGGCAGCTCCAGCCAGTGTTACTGCAACCCATCATTCCTGGAGCTGGAAACGCTGGCGCCTCGGACCACTATTGCTCCAGGCCAATCGGTCACCCACCGCGAAGTATGGGAGGTGTACCAGGACGTGACCCTGGCGCCGACTGAGGTAGCTGCCCTGGAAATGGCCGCCCGGTTCAGCCTGGCCGGCGGCTCACCTTACCTGGCCGGCGCAGGGTAAAAGTATAGTTATCTAGAAGCGCCCCGATCTAAAGCGGCCGCACCGGGTAGAAAGTACTTCAGGACAGGCTATGTCTATGGAGGAGGCCATCGCTCTGGCAGTAAGGTAAACTCTGTTAGCCTTGCCCACCAAAGGTCTGGTGAGGCTATTTATTCGCCGGGCAACGCCAGAAATTCCCTTCATCCATGCCCCCAACTTTAGATTATAATAATAGGCGCCATGCAGCGTTTCCAGTTGCGCCTATTGGGCTCTTTTCAGGTTGCTCTCGACGGCCGGCCGCTGACCGGCTTTCGTTCTGATAAAGTTCGCGCCTTGCTGGCCTACCTGGCCGTCGAAGCCAGCCACGAGCACCAACGGGAAACGCTGGCGACGCTATTTTGGGGCGAGAATACGGAAAGCGCCGCGCGCATCAGCCTGCGCCAATCCCTGTCCAACTTAAACCGGCTGCTGGGGCCACTAGAGCCGGCCGGGCCTATCTTGCTCATCACCGGCCTGAGTGTCCAACTTCAGGCCGGCCATCCTGAGCTATGGTTGGACGTGACGATCTTTTCCCAGCTTCTGGCCCAGTGTAAAACGCACCCGCACGATGCCCTGAGCCGTTGTTCACTCTGCGCCGCTCGCCTGGCGCAGGCTACCGAGCTGTACCGGGGCGATTTCCTCTCCGGTCTCCTCGTGGCCGATAGCCAGCCTTTTGAGGAGTGGCGGCTGGTGCAGCAGGAAACCTTCCACCAGCAAGCGCTGGAGGCGCTCAACGCCCTGGCCGATTACCATATCGCTATCGGCGACTTCCAGAGGGCTGAGGCCCACGCCCGGCGGCAACTCGGCCTGTCGCCCTGGCACGAAGCGGCGCACCGGCAGTTGATGCAGACCCTGGCGCTGGACGGGCAGAGGAGTGAAGCCCTGCTCCAGTACGCCATCTGCCGCCGCCTCCTGGCTGAGGAGTTGGGCGTAGAGCCTGCCCCACAGACGGAGGCGCTGGTGGAGACTATCCGCCAGGGTTCCAGCGTGGCCACGCTGGCGCCGTCTGAGGTTCCCCACAACCTGCCGGCCAAGGCCACGCCCTTTATTGGCCGGGAGGCGGAAATCGTCCAGCTTCGCCAGTGGCTGTTGGGCCGTTCCTGCCGGCTGGTGACTATCTTTGGCGCCGGCGGCGCCGGCAAGACGCGCCTGGCCCTGGCCGTGGCCAGGAATGTGTTGCCCTACTTCGCCGACGGGGTCTGGTTTGTGCCATTGGTCGAGGTAGGCGGCGACCACGACGCCGGCCGGCCGGCGCCTGCGCCTGACCTGCTGGCCGCGACCATCGCCGCGGCGCTCGGACTCAGCCTGCCGGGCCAGAGCAATGCGATGACCCAGTTGAAGGGTTATTTGCGCCAGAAAGAACTGTTGCTGGTACTGGATAACTTTGAGCACCTGCTGGCCACGACCGTGGACGCCCTCATCGAACTCCTCGAGGTTGCGCCACGGCTAAGCCTCCTCGTCACCTCACGAGAGCGGCTAAATTGCCAGGCCGAATGGGCGATGCGGTTGGAGGGCCTGCCCATCCCGGCCGGCGATGCGGCCATTGGCCTGGAGCAGGCCAGTGGGTACGACAGCATCCAATTGTTTGCCACGAGAGCCGGGCGCCCCCCGATCAGTTTCAGCCTGGGCGCCGAGACCCTGGGCGACGTCGTCCACATCTGCCGGCTCGTCGAAGGGTTGCCGCTGGCCATCGAACTGGCGGCTACTTTGACCGAGCAACTCACCTGCGCCGAAATCGCCGGGGCCATTCAAGAAAATCTGGAACTGGTGGCCGCGTCCCTGCGGGACGTGCCGGAGCGGCATCGCAGCGTTCGGGCTGTCTTTGATACCTCGTGGGACTCGCTCCCGCCGGAGCTGCAGCTCGTTTTGGCGCAGCTCTCCGTCTTTCGCGGCCTCTTTCGCTGGGAAGCGGCGATAGCCGTCACGGGCGCCAGGCTGTCAGACCTCATTTCCCTGGCCAACAAGTCGCTGCTGCGCTCCGTTGACTCCGGCCAATACAGCCTGCACGAATTGATACGCCACTTTGCCGGCCAAAAGCTGGCCGGTCTCGGGCTGGCGGCCGAATTCGGCCGGCGGCACAGCGCCTATTACCTGCAATTCTTAAGCCAGCAAAACCCCGCCCTGCAGAGCGGCGACTCGCGCCAGGGCCTGGCGGCTATCCGGCTGGAGTTGGACAACGTGCGCCAGGCGTGGCTCCAGGCGGCCGTGCAGGGCGACGTGGCTTTGCTGCAAGGCGGGATAGATGCTTTCGTCCACTTCTTCTGGCTCAGCGGGCTGTTCCAGGAGGGTGAAAAGGCGCTGGCGCTGGCCGCCGACCAGGTAAGCAACCCGGCCCAGGCTGAGACGACAGATGAAGAGTCATCAGAGCTGCTGGGCCAACTGTTGGTGGGGCAGGCTCGCTTTCTCATCGGGCAGGCCAAGTACCCACAGGCCGTGGACGTTGCCGGCCAGGCTGTCAACCTGGCCAGCCAGCGCCAGGCCCTTGCCCTGGAGGCAAACGGCCGTCTCGTCCGGGGACGAGCTTTGACGAACCTGACCGAGTATCCATCAGCGCGGGAGCAACTGGCCCAGGCCTTGGCGCTGGCCCGTTCGCTGTCCTCGCCGGCTGTCGAAGCCGACGTTCTGTGCGATCTGGGTACGCTGGCTCACGTAGTGGGCGACTACGCCGAGGCCAGCAAAACGTACCAGGAAGGGCTGGCGCTCTATCGCCGGCTGGGCGACCGCCAGGGAGAGGCCCACGTGCTGAGCCGGTTAGGGAGCAATTACGGTGTCCAGGACAAACTGGAAGAGGCCAGGGAGTATTTTCGGCAGGCGCTGGCCATTGCCCGGGAGATTGGCGCGCGCGCCCAAGAGGGCATGGCTTTGAACAACCTGGGTTACACCTATACCTCCACCGCGCAGTTCAGCCTGGCCGCCGATTATCTCCGGCCCGCTCTGGCTATCTTCCGGGAGGTAGGCGACCGGCGCGGCGAGAGCCACGTCCTGGACGGCCTGGGAGAGTATTACCACCGGTTGGGCGATTACGCCCAGGCCAGGGAGTACCATGAGGCCGCCATAAAAATCAAGCGGGAAATCGGCGAGCGGCAGGGCGAGGGCCTGCTCCTGACCAGACTGGCGCTGCTGCACCACTATTTAGGGGATAACGAGAGCGCGGCCACTTTCAGCCGCCAGGCGCTGGCTATCTATGAAGCGTTGGGCAACCGGCTCTTTCAGGCTGAGGTGTTGACCTGTCTCGGCTATGCTTTGGCCGCCCTGGGACGGCCGGATGAAGCCACCGCCGCCTACCGGCGGGCCCGCGAGCTGGGTCAAGCCATAGACCAGACCAATCTGGCGCTGGCGGCCCAGGCCGGCCTAGCCCAACTCTGGCTGGACCAGGGCCAACCGGCGGCGGCCCTGGCGCTGGTGGAGGAAATCGTGCCGGCCCTGGCCGCCGGCCATCTGGCGGCCGTCCTGGAGCTGTTTCGGATCCATCTCACCTGTTACCGCGTCTTGCGGGCCACGCGCGACCCACGCGCCCGGACGGTCCTGGAAACAGCTTATCGCCAACTCCAGGAGCGGGCGGCGGCTATTCGCGAAGCGTCGCTGCGGCACTCTTTTCTGCATAACGTGTCCGAGAATCGCGAGATAATGAGCGAATGGCGCGTGTATGAGTCAAGGGAGTTCACTGGGCAGGCCCGCTCTTGATGATCATTGGCACTTAGCTCTGGCTGGACTCTAACTCCTACTGGCCGGCGAGAATAACCGGCAGGTAGAGCGGGTACACCGGTTCGCCGCCGGCCCCGTCCCAGAAGCCGCCGTTAAGGGTGTAGCTGCCGCCGCCGTGGCCGCCGGCGTCCGGCTGGCCGCTCGCGCCGCCCAGGCTGTAGCCGCCGCCGCTGCTGGCCCCGCCGCCGCCATCTATCGTGTGCCAGCCCAGGTCATAGCCGCCACCAGCCTGGGCCAGGACCGTCGCGGCCAGAGCCAGGACGGCGGCTAACAGGAGCAGGGCCAGGAGATATTTACGAAATGGGAATCGCATGACTGCCTCCGATAAAGGTGTCAGGTGTCATGTGCCACGTGTCAAGTAATAACTTCACATGGCACCTGACACCTGACACGTGACACGTGACACTTCTTAAAACTGGACCTGGGCGGTGTTGACCACGGCCACCCAGCGGATGGTCAGGCCGGCCGAGCCGCTGGCAAAGATAGTCAAAGCGTCGTTGGTGATGTCGGCCGTCACCGACACATTCCAGCCGGCCAGGTCCTCGCCCAAGACGGTCACCACCGGCGCGCCGATGAAGGCGACCGCGCCGCCGGCGTTCTCGATCACCCCGGTAATGCGATAACCGGCCCCGGCGTTGCCGGAGGGCGTCCGGCCAACGACCAGGATGTCGAAAGCCCAGACGTTGGTGTTGGGGATGGTCAGGCGGTCATCCACGCCGTCCAGGAACAGCTCGAAGGAGCTGGCGCTGGTGCTAACCCCGCGCAGGACGTAACGGGAAGCCTGGGCGTCGCCGGCGAAGGCGAAGGCGCCGCTGGCGTAGGCCATCTCGCCGTAGTGGGAGGCCACAGCCCCATAGCCACCAGGGATGGTCGCGTACACGCCGCTGGCCTGGTTGCTGCCGCCGCCGGCGATGGTCGAACCATAACTGGTGGCCTGGTTATTGGCGCCGCCGGCGATGATCGAACGCTCACCAGTGCCCTGGTTATTAGCGCCGCCGCAGACGGCGGCATGAGTGTTGGCAGCCAGGTTGTTCCACCCACCGCCAACCGTCGTGTAGTTCCCGGTGGTCTGGTTATCCTGGCCGCCGCCGATGGCGCTGTACAACCCGGTGGCCTCGTTGTTACTGCCGCCGCCAACCGTCGCGTTGCTCCCGACCGCCTGGTTATTCTGGCCGCCGCCGATGGCGCTGGACAACCCGGTGGCCTCGTTGTCACTGCCGCCGCCAATCGTTGCGTAGTTCCCGCTGGCATCGTTAGAGTTACCGCCGCCAACGGTGGCATAATCCCCGGCCGCCACGTTTACAGCGCCACCGCCAACGATGGCATAATCCCCGCCCACCAGGTTGCCAATGCCGCCGCCAACCGTCGTATAGTTCCCGCTGGCCTGGTTCTGGCCGCCGCCGGCGATGGTCGAAGCATAATTGGTGGCGCCGTTACCGTAACCGCCGCCAACGGTGGTAAAATCCGCGGCCGCCTGGTTGCCTTCGCCGCCGCCGATGGTAGAGGCAAACTCGCCGGCAAGGTTACCCCGGCCGCCACCCACCGTCGCGTAGGCAGCGTCGGTGAGGGCGCCGGCGGCGTCGCCGGCCTGGTTCTGGCCGCCGCCGCCGATGGCGCCGTAGTTGTCGGTGACCAGGTTGAGTTCGCCGCTGTTCCCGCCACCGGCGATGGTCGCGCCGACGACGCCGGCGGTGACGCTGTTGCCGCTGTAGCCGCCGATGAGGTTGGGGCTGGTGGCGTTCTCCTGGGTGTAAAGCCCAGGCAAGGCCAGGGCGTAGGGCGATGGGGTCAGCGCCTGGCGCGGGCTGAGGGTGACGAAGCTGGGGTCGCCGGTACATTTGGTGGCGATCTCCAGCCAGCGGCCGGCGCCGTCGAAGGCCCCCTGCCCGAAATCTACCTGGACGGTGAACAGGCCGCTGCCAATGCCCACCCCGGTGAGCGTCTGGGTGCTGCCGACCTGGCTGCCGCCGGCCAGGGCGTCGTAGAGCTGGAAGCGCAGGTCACAGGTATCGGTCAGCGGGGCGCCGTTTTTGAGCAGTTGACCCTGGTAGGTGAAGGCCGTGCCCATCGTCAGGGTCACCGCCTGGGGCGGGCTCTCCTGGGCCTGGGCCTTGAAGCGGGGCAGAGCCAGGACAACGGCCGAGAGAAAGAGTACTATAACAAACAAAGATGCAACTGTGGGCGAGCGTTTCATCAAAAACCTCCTGACGTTTCACATTTATGTGAGGGATGTGCATATATCACACCCCTCACATAACTGATACATCAACTAGCCACACTGTATGGAGACCAATCACCCAGGAACTGCATTTCAAATCGGGCTTCGTCAATCCCCGGTTGAAATACGACTTTGAGAAGACCAAGCTGTGCTGACACAGTTTCACCATTCGAGTAGCAGCACAAATCCGTGTGAACGCTCTTTATGTGATCTGCAATCCAATGTCCCTCATCATCATCGGGATACTTGCTCTGGTTCGCCTCAAACCACCCTGCTTGACTAAGACTGACCCCACCATAAGGATTGCCCCTAGTGGGTTTACCGGTATAAAGTGCCGCATACACGGCCGTATGAACACCTGGAAACTCTGAAAATTGAAAAACAATTACACATGCAGAGCCTTTACCCACTGACTTAAGTCCCCAAGTAGTGTTGTTGGATTCTTTATATTCGCCTCCTTCCTCTTGCTCAACATCTAGCAGACTGGGGACAGTTGCAGCTGGGACAATCAACATTTCTCCGTGTATAGGTTTACCATAGCCAACAACCGTGTTGGCACTGACAGGGGTGTTATTGATGAAAACACCAGCAACCGGGTTTTTGCCGCGCGGATTACTAGTGAGAGTACTCAAGGCTATCTCTACCGAACTAGTTGCAGCACTCGCTGCCACCCCAATCAAAGTTGCTATAGTCGCGGGATCCATCTTAATTCTTCCTTTTGCCGGTCTCCGGCCGAGCCAAACACAATTTGACCAACCTAAGTTAGGATTGGATACACTGACGTTTGCTCACATCATATCGTATTGTGAGCTATACGCCCCTGTGTCGTAGAGGATACGCCGGTCGCAGGCCGTGATATAGACTTCCTCCCTGCCGTGCCATTGCCCTGGACAGACTCACGCCTTCTGCGCAGGGTTGCGGCTCTTTGGAAATCATTATGATCAAGCCGTCAGCTCGTAGTACGCTGTGAATGCCATTAGCGAACAGCCTCATGGATTAGGTTTAGTTTCAGCAACTAAGTTTTCAGATGCCCGTCGAGCAGTAGAAGCACCTGTAGTCTCATGGAGACTTATCGCCGCAGACGCGGATAGAAAGCCGAGCAGAGCGCCTAAGACAATGTGAAATGACTGAGCAGCGAGCGCGGATCTTTTTTCATGTTCTGAACTTTCGTCCTGAAGCGCCTTTATAAGAAGATCCTTAACAGTTGCATCTGAAGATGCAGCTACTAGCGCATCTAACCTCTGATCCAATGCAGGATTAGCATCTCGATCCACAAATGTGAAGAATCCTGTTAGGGCAAACAGAATCAGGTAAGCTACAAAAACAACCCACCACACTGTGTCGCGTATCAGGCTTGTCGCGTTAAGACCACTGGCGCCGCGCTTTACGGGGGTGCTATCTTTTGTAACATTAGAGGCGGTTGCATTATCCACGACTGATCTCCTCGTATGATATGTAAAAACGGGGGTTACCCCGTTGACAATAAGATGAATCCCTGAGAAGCTGTAACCAGCTCAAGAGGAAAGCGCTCGTTCTCCTTGTTGCCTTCGTCGGTGAAGGAGTTCTAGAGCAAAATAATGAGGGATACTGCCACACTCAGGTACAAGACCAGGCGGCCGGCGCGATGAGAAGGATGCCGGCGGAGAAAATGGGTGTTCATGACAGACCTCGCTTTTAGCCTTGAGCCACCATGAACTCACTCGTCACTCGTGGCTTTCAACTGTTGTTCGGCCGTTACCTGAATCAAAAAAGCAAAAAGGGCTTCCAGGTCGGGGAAAACGTGGCGTTCACCGCTGGTCGCATGTTGCAAGTAGGCGCGCCAGGGCTGGTGCGGCGCCTCTTGCCACAGCCGCAACAGGTACGCCTGGTAAGGAGCAGCGGGTTGATCCAGGCCAACGTGTCTCGGGTTCATTCTGCCGATATTGAAGCAGACAAGCGTGACGAAAGCGTGACGGAATTTTTACAATCAGTCAAAAGCCCCGTCAGGCCGGCATACTTAAGGCGTAAATGAAAAAGCCCGGCTATTAGGAAGCCGGGCCATTCATGAACAAGGTCTGTGGTTTAGCTTTCAGGCGGCTACTTGAACGAGTACATTTACAGCCGGCCGGAATTTATACCGGTACATTTGATTTAACACTGTTGTCACCTGTATTGGTAGCTCTGTAAAGTCGCTTATATTCCGGCATTCTGCGTCTGCACTGTTGCTCTTATCTTGCATGATGGTTTTTATGCAAAAGACAAGCTTCACCGTTGTTCTCGCTCGCGTACTTGCGGGCGCTCCGGTGGTGCGGGCGGCCTTGCTGGTCAGTCTCTCGCTGCTCGACCAGCAGGTGGGGTGCCGCCAAACCGGATTGAACAGCCTAGCCTTCGTGGCCGCCGGCATGGTGCTGATCGATCCGAACATCCTGTGAGACATCGGTTTTCAGCTCTCCTTCTTGGCCACGCTGAGCCTGGTGTGTTATGCCGAACCGCTCAACCGGACCTTCCGGACTTGGGCCGGACGCTGGCTGCCTGCTACTATCCTGGACCGGGCTGCTGTGCCGGAGGGCCAGTACCTGCTCTTCACGCTAGTGGATTGCAAAACTGCGGCCCCAGGTGATCGTGCTGAGCGTGTCGGCCGGCGACCGGGAGGGCCTGCTCTCACCGGAGACATTGGAGGCGGTTGCAGGCTATTCGTTACTGCGAACAGGCCAGATGACCCGCAATCATTTAACCAACCCGGCCGAAACCTGGTATGATCGCCAGCATGGATAGTTTACCAACCACAACCCCTCCCCAGGAGCGCGCCTGGAACTGGACGGCTGCTGGCCGCCTGTTGAAAGCCCAGGCGGTTATCCTCGGCTCTTTTGTTCTCTTCATCTGGTTTCTGGAAATTGTAGATGTGCTCCTCTTCCGAGGGGCGCTGGACGTTTTTGGCGTCCGGCCGCGCACCCGTGACGGGCTCCTGGGCATCCTCTTTATGCCTTTTCTCCACAATGGGCTGGGGCACGTCCTGGCCAACACGCTGCCGTTTTTAATCCTGGGTTGGCTGGTCATGCTGCGCCGGATCAGCACTTTTCTGGCCGTCTCTTGTGTGGTCATTTTTGTCAGCGGCTTTGGCGTCTGGCTGCTGGGGCCGGCCGGCTCCGTCCACCTGGGGGCCAGTGGACTCATTTTTGGCTATTTTGGTTTTCTCCTCGTGGGAGGGTTGTTTGAGCGCAGTTTGTTTTCTATCGTGTTGACCATTCTGGTGGGGCTATTTTACGGGGGGTTGCTGTGGGGTGTGCTGCCTCAGGGGGCGGGCGTCTCCTGGCAAGCCCATTTGTTTGGCTTTATGAGCGGTGTCATGGCTGCTTATTTCCTGGCCGACCGGCGCAGTAACTTTTCAGATTTATGGCACCCTGATAAACTGAAACGATGAGGCTGAGGGCAGAAGTTGCCGCACTGCGAACGGTAATCAAGCAGTTAGAAGCGGAAGTGGCGCGCTTGCAAGCGGAAAACAGACAGTTGCAAGCAGAAAATGCCCAATTGCGCGGGGAGAATGCGCACCTGCGGGAAGAGAAAGGGCAACTTGAGGAGGAGGTAGCCAAACGGGAAAAAGAGAAGAGAGGCGCTCCGGCGTTTGTGAAAGCCAACCGGGTCAAGAAAGAGAAGCAGCCGCGGAAAAAGCGAGCGGCTGAACAGAATAAGGGCCGGCG
>JAKEFB010000076.1 GCA_022616275.1 Chloroflexota bacterium | reverse complement strand
CCGGTAAAGGGTTGACACCATATACTTTGCCACCAAGGGGGCATCTTCACCACCTTTTCGTTTCTCTATTCGTTTTTTAATGTGCGAAATTTAGGCTAAGTCGCTGCATCTTCGGCCGGCGACACCGTACGCTGCTCACGCTGCTGACGACGCTCCTCCTGCTGCTTACGCCATCCGTACGGAGTCAGGCCCGGCGGCTTGTACACATTCAGCACCTGGATCACGAGCAATACCAGCAGGCCGACACCGGCATGGAAGAGTCCTCCCCCCAGCCCGCCCCGCAGCCCGCCGACATCGGCCCTGTCCATTTCAACTGCTACGCCTGCGAAGAAGCTCACTGTCTGCCACCCAGCGTGGTGTGCTATAGGTTGATCCGCTCAGGCGGCAGGCTTTTTTGCTCGCACAAACCCAATGGTCAGATTGGGCCGGAGATTCAGGACCATGTGTATGAGTGTGCATTTTGACCTCTTCTCTATGGTCTCTAATGCGGCGGCGGCACATGGAGTTGACCCATCATCTCCATCAACATACTTCCACCAAAATACAGGACAGCAACTGTTATCACTACGACAAGCACCACCAGGATTACTTTCTTATTCCTCATAATTCCTCTCATTACTTTATCCTCCTTATAGGTATGTGAGTGCTTCGCGAACGGTCAGACGGGATGCCTGAGATGCTGGCGCCAGGGTGGCCAGCGCCGCGCCAATCACAACTACGACCACCCAAATGACAACCCCCGATATTGAAATCTGGAAGATCCCGGACATAGGCAGGTAGTCGATCATGGCCACCGTTAGAAGAGGAGCAGGAATAGCGGCGATCATGCAGCTTATCACCGCAATAAAGATGCCTTCGAGAACAACAAGGCGACGCACAGTGGAGGCAGGAGCACCAATGGCGCTCATCACCCCGAACTCGCGGGTGCGCTCAAGCACGTTGGTGCTCATCGTGGAGGCCAGCCCGGCGAACCCCACCACACCCATAGCAATGGACAGTCCCAGGAAGACTAGGATGAGGGGAAGCATATGACCGGCGCCGGCGGCTGCGGAACGACTGACAGATGCCGCAGATCGCACTACGATCCCTGCATCTGTGAGGGTGCGTTCGGCCATAGTAGCAACGGCTGTTCGAGTTTCCTCGTCGTGGTTATCGGTCACGATGCGGAGCAGATTGGGCTGGCTCACGCCGGTGGCCGCCTCAAAGCCGTCTTGGGTTATGAAGAAACCTCCGCCGTGGCCGCCCACGGACTCGGCGATGCCAACGACCTGCCAACTGGTGAGGCGTCCGCCAATTGACAGTTGAATGGTGTCGCCGCTACGAATGTCGGAGAGTCCTTCTGTAAGTTTCGCCTGGCTGATCACGACGGACCCCGTCTCATCGGGGCGCAGCCAGCGACCTTCCAGGAGGGACGGGGGAACTATAAGCGCGCTGTCTGGGGGGACGACGGTCACGGATATGCTGCCGTGTCCCTGGTCGGGATAGGTGCGGGTGACGTTGATCTGCTGTCCGGGTGGGATGACGCTCGTCTGTACGGTGCTCCATCCCTCCACGCGAGTCACGTTGGGAATTTCTGTCACCAGGCTTGTCAACACGTCTGCCGAAACCTGATCGATAACGGCCAGTCGCACCTCGACGTCCCACCAGCGCAACTCCTTGTCCCGGTCTAAAGATGCCTGGAAGCCACTCATGGTGGACACCCCGGCGACGAACACAGCGCCAGCGCTGGCCAGAAGCCCAACGGACAGCAGAAACCGGGCCCGGCGCCGGAAGATGTTGCGGAAAGCCATCAGCACCGTGCGGTCAAGACCGCGCAACCGGCCAAGCCCGGCGTCAAAGCGGGTTGCAATGTCCCCACGGCGGTTGACGCCGTGATAGTCAAGCGCCTCCCGAACCGTCGTGCGGCTCGTCTTCACCAGCGATGCCAGAGCAAATAGCAGCGGCACGCCCACACCAGCGATGATCACCACCACATACATCCACGATGGAGCCGTGAGGCTCTCCGCCTCTACACCCAGAAGCGTGAGAATGATGGGGGCAAAGACGCGGCTAATGAAGATACCAGGGACAATAGCAAGGGCGGTAGACGCGACGGCTATCACCAGCGTCATCAGCAGGTACAATTGCAGCACCCGGCCGGATCGCGCCCCGATGGCCTTCATAATCCCAATCTGCGGAATTTGCTGGGTAAACAGCCCGTTGAGCATGGTGGCGACCAGGATCGCGCTGAGCAGCAGGCCGGCCACGCCAAAGACAAGCAGCCCCAGCAGAAGGGAGTCCGCTTGCGCCTGGTGAGGATGAGCATACGGTGCTGGGATTTGGATCTCGAGGATGGCCACGCCGTAGGTTTGCTGCAGCCAGTCAGCAAGATTTAGGGCGGTAGCCACAATAACATCTCGGTTACGGCTTGGTACGGTTAGACCTGGCTGGTCGGCGACCTGAATCTTGAGCGCATCCAGAGCAACAGGCTCTCCCAAGACCGGCAGGGATGCCGCAGACATGAAGCCGTGCCCCTTCTGCTCCTGAAACGAAGGTGCCAGAGCCGGATCGTATACCACCCCGCTGATGCGAAGCGATGTTGGCGCGCCATTGGGAGCCTGAACAATCACAACACCTCCAACCTCCAGGTTCAGCAGATCGAACGAGGAGCGATCAATCAGGATCTCCCCTGCGGCTGGCGGCCAACTGCCCTGCTCGACGATGAAATTTTCTATCCGCATTGGGTCGTCCGGCGCGGCCACAAAGATCTGGAGCGGGTTCGGTCCCCACCCGCCGTCTTCTTGCTGGACCTGGAGTGTATACTGAGTACGTGCGGTGGCCTCAAAGATGCCCGGTTGCTGGCGGGTCTCAGCGGCGATGGCTGCCATCTCATCAGCGTTGAGTCCGCGTTTGAGCCAAATCGTTGCCGACGCCGGGTCGGTGCTCAGGTAGGCACGTGGCATCTCCCGGCCGGTGACGCCCCACGTGTACAACACCGCACTGAACATAACCAGGGTAATGCTCATGGCGAGGATCATCAACACGATCCGCGCCCATGTCCCTCGCAGATCCCGGAACAGCTTGACGAATAACAGCCGTGTCATGGCCTCACCTCCGCTGACTCCAACTGATCCGCTTCCGGCTGGGCCCCATCGGCGACGCGGCCGTCCATGAGCATCACCTGCCGGCTGATGTAGCGTCTGACATCTCGCTCGTGGGTCACCACGACAATGGTGCGCCCCTCAGCGTTCAGGTTGGCGAACAGCTCCAGGACCGACGTGCCGGTCGCTGAATCGAGATTGCCGGTCGGCTCATCAGCCAACAGGATCGGCGGATCGTTGGCCAGCGCTCGGGCAATCGCTGCCCGCTGCTGCTGCCCACCCGAAAGGGTGACAGGCAGCTTGTCGGCCTGATCCCTGATACCGACGCGATCCAGGAGTTCCAGGGCCCTGGGTTGGCGCTCAGCCGCCGGAACGACCTTAGCGAAGTCCATCGGCAGCATCACGTTCTCAGCTATCGTCAAGGTCGGCAGCAACTGGAAGAACTGGAACACCAGGCCAATGGTCCGGCCACGCCATTCTGCCAGCCCCGACTCCGAGAGCGAGCCTAAGCTCGTTTCAGCAACCAAAACCTCACCTTTCGTCGGGCGGTCGATGCCTGCCAGGAGGTTCAGCAGCGTCGTCTTGCCGCTGCCGGACTTGCCGACCACGGCGATGAACTCGCCCACACCGACCTGCAGGCTGACGCCTCGAAGCGCGGTGAAAGGTTGGGACGGGGATCCGTAGGTCTTGACGACCCGGCGGAGGTCGATGAGGTAGTCAGCTCGATGCTGTGGAGCTTGCGACTTGGTTTCATTTTGTTGTAAAGGATAGGTGTACATTATTTTTCCTTTCATAACTATTGGAAATATGCTTCTTATCCGGGACGGTGCTCTAAATTACTTGAGTTGGTCCTTCAAACCAAAACAATCAGTAAGCTTGATTCGGAACTTTTAATTCGTTATTGAACATCCTGTCCTGTTATGTTATAATCAACTTGTCCGGTTAAGTCAATAACCAAATCAACAAGAAGTGTTCATTTATGAACTAGAATGGCGAAATTGTACGGAAAGAGGTAAAAGATATGCCCCAAAACGTTTTGGACAGACGCGTGCAGAAGACCCGCAAACTGTTGCAAGAGGCGTTGATTGAGTTAGTCGCAGAAAAGGGCTACGAATCGGTCACGATTCGAGAGATTCTGGATAAAGCCAATGTGGGACGCTCTACGTTCTATGCTCACTTCCAGGATAAAGATCAACTTCTGCACAGCATTCTTGATCGTCTGGATGAGCTTTTTGAGCAGCATAAGAAACAGTTATTAGACGCAACGAAAAACTCTGGGAATCCTGACAACACGGAACTCACCCACAGCCTATCCCCCACCCTCAGCTTGTTCCAGTTTGTTGGGCAAAATCATCGTTTCTTCAAAGCCATGCTGGGGAATCGAGGTTACGGTATATTCGCCAAGCCCGTCTACGATTATGTGTTTGCTCATCTGCACGGTATATTCACCAAGCCTGTCCTCAATGATGTGTTTGCTCATCTGCACGAACCTTTCAAAATGCTGATTTCACGTGAGAAGTATGATTCGCTCGAAGCCGAAATTGCGGCCCATTACTTTGCAAGTGCATTGATGGGCATATTGGTATGGTGGGTTGAGAAAGATATGCCTTGTACAGCGGAAGAGGTAGATGGGCTTTTTAGACAGCTAGCAATGCCCGGCTTCAGACATGTCTTGGCGGTCAATCATGGGACCCAATAATAATAACTTGAGGCTTTCCTCTTAGTCCCGTCGCCAGGTAGCGCCCGCCGACTGCCGCTCACGCTAACCTGGCTGCTGTGCGAGAGTGCCTCCGCCGCCACAGCCAGACCCCCACCGCCTGTCCGATGAAGACCGCGATGACGCTGAGGCCGAGCAGGAGTGTAGAGGGGGACGTGACCCGCAACAGTGCGCCGTAAAAGATCGCATGCGCGATGACCAGCGCGAACAAGGCGTAGTTCAGGCGCTGGAGCCACTTCCAGGGCCCGGCTTTGAGTTTCCGCAGGGCGAAGTCGCTGGAAATAGCGAGCAACCCCACCACGATCACTGTGGCGGCAAGCCCAGTCCAGTTCCCCCAGCCAAAAGTATTGGTCAACGGGCGGCCGTCGGGCGCAAAGAAGTAGGAGAGGATCCGTTCGCCGAAGGAGGCCGGGGGGCCGTGCACAAAGAATCCGGCGATCACGTGGACTACGCTGACGATGGCCGTCCACGCCCCCACGTCACGGCGCAGATAGTTCGAGACGGGATTCCGCTTGCGGAGCAGGAGGTTGGCCGGCCCGATGAGGAGCGTGAGCGCGAGGAGCCCGAGGGCGACGTAGCCGGTGGCCGTGGTAAACCGCCCCATGAACGAGCGGTTTTGGAGCCCGTCAAGATTACTGGTTTGGTCTTCGCTGTGGTCCATCGGGGGAGTTGCGCCGTCTGCCTGCGGTGAGCCGTGGTGGCTGGCTGCCTGATCGTCTGCCTGCGGTGGGCCTTGGTGGTCGGCTGCCTGACCGTCTGTCTGCACTGGGCGCTGGTGGCCGGCTGCCTGCGGTGGGCGCTGGTGACCGGCTGCCTGGAAGAGGGGGAGAGTCATCCACAGGAAAATGACCACGGCACTCGCGAGGGCGAGTGGCACATGAAAGCGAAGCAGGCGACGGCGCCAGTCGCCGCTGGCGCCGCCAAGCGGATGACCAAGCGGTTGAGTCGAAGATCTGGTGGCTGATTGCATACTCAATGCTCCACTGAAACCTCACTGGGCCGGCCTTCCCGGCTTGCACCTTTTTCAGGCGCGGTACTGGCCCGGGTTGGAAGACTGGCTGCCGATGTCCTAAGTCGCTGCTCCTGCTGCTTTCGCCACCCGTACGGGGTCAAGCCCGGCGGCTTGTACACATTCAGCACCTGGATCACGAGCAACACCACCGTGCCGCCAACGGAGTGGACGAGTGTGCTTCCCAGCGAGCGGAGATCGTCACTGGACGTTGTCGGATCTGCTGCTATGTCTGCGAAGGAGCTGATTGTCCGCATTTCCGACAGCAAGACGAAAGTAGCAAATATGGTTAGCAGGAGTGAGATCAGCACCCAATAATGCCGGAACAAGCCCCACTTGGTGCCCAGGGACATGACAAGCCCGGTGAGCAGCGAGGCGAAGGCCAATGGGACGATGGCGTACCGGGCGATTAGCTCCATCGCGAGATAGGCGGCGCGCAATGTTTGAGCGTCCTGGCTGGTCGCAACGGTAACATCCAGAGCTAGATAGGCAGCGACGGCGCCGATCCAGCCGACCGAGAACGTAATGTGCGTGGTAAGCGCGAACTTGCGCAGGGGAGGGGACATGGTCATAGCTGTTGCACGTCGTGTTCTGTGACGCTGGAACGCGATGTCTGGCCAGCAAGGTCACCGCCGGGCAGTGTGTCACCTTCTATGATGCTGGAAAGCGGTGTCTGGGACGGTGTGGGGCGACCAGGGCCGTGGCCGCCAGGGCCACCGGGCGTATGGAGACCAAGGGCCGTGGCCACCAGGAGCGCGGCGACAACCAGCAGGACCAGGACGAGGACGCTGATCCCAAATATCTTCACCCAGCGTGGTGTCTTGTAGGGAGGCAAGTCAGCCATATGCGTGTTCTCCTCTGCTTGATTCGAAATAGGTGACGCCTTGGCAGGTGCTGAGCAGCTTAGGGACGACGACCAAAAGCCTAACTTCCTTAGAGCCTCTTGTATTGACGCCTAGTATAGGTTGCAGTAGCCCGCAAGACATGACCCTTAGAAGGGAGAGGAAAGAAGAAAAGGGCTATTTTTGCGAGACGGGAGGGCGTGAAAAGAGGATGTTAGCCAAGCCCCTTGGGGCGTGGCAGCCAGCCACGGGCGACGCCATAAGCGGCCGCCTGGTGTCGGTTGCGGAGGTGGAGCTTGGAGAGAATGCTCTTCATGTGGTTCTTGACTGTGTGCTCGCTGACCGCCAGACGCTCAGCGATATCGGCGTTGGAGAGGCGCGCCGCCACCAGCTCCAGCACGTCCATCTCGCGGGCAGTGAGTTCTTCCTCCGGCCCGAAGGGCTCAGTTTGGCCCCGAATCTCTTCCAAGATCCGGGCAGCCAGGCGACGCGAGAGCGCAGCCTCACCCCGCGCCAGGCCCCGGAGCTGCTCCAGGAGTTCCCGGGACCGCACGTTCTTGACCAGGTAGCCTTGCGCCCCCGCTTTGATAGCTTCGAAGAGGGTCTGGCTGTCGTCATGCACCGTCAGCATCACGACGGTGACGGCGGGCATTTCCATCGTCAGCCGCTGGGTCGCGGTAACGCCATCCTCTCCCGGGAGTTCAACATCCATCAGCACGATGTCCGGCTCAAGCGCACGTGCCTGGTCCAGGGCGCTCTCGGCGTCTTCGGCCTCTCCAACGACGGTAAAATCGTCCTGGTAGGAGAGGAGCGAGATGAGCCCCTCGCGAAAGAGCGCATGGTCGTCAACCAGTAGAAGTCGCAAGGGCTGCATGCCCGTTCTCCCTTCTCGTCCGTGGAATGGGGATAGTGGCAGTAACTTCTGTACCCAAACCGGGCTGACTATTCACGTGGAAGGTGCCGCCGAGGGCCTCGACCCGCTCCCGCATACTCGTCAGGCCCAAGGGCCGCGCCTTGCCGTTCCTCTGGCTGCCAGGGCTGAAACCCCGGCCATCGTCGGCAATGACGACCCTGAGCTGATCCGGCCCATTGGATGTGAGGCTGACCGTGGCCTCCCGTGCCCCGGCGTGCTTGCGAACGTTGGTCAAGGCTTCCTGGATGAACCTGAAGAGTTGGAGCGCTGCGAGTGGTGAGAGCTGGTCGGCCGCTTCATCCGTTCGCAGGCGCGTGGGAATCTGGTGCCGCTCTTCAAACTGGTCCACGTAATCCTGTAGTGCGTAGATCAACCCTCGTTCCGTCACGTTGGTGCGGAGCCCGGCAATGGACTCGCCGATATCCTTGTAGATTTCGTCGGCAACCCCGTGTAATCGCTCGAGTTCTGCTTCCGCCTCCTGTTGTCGGTCGGCCTCCACCAGCTCCTTGATGGTGTCCAGGCGCAAGAGCAGATCCGCGACGAGCTGGGCCACACCATCGTGGAGTTCCCTGCTCAGCCGCTCCCGTTCCTGCATCACGGCGTTCATGGTCAGGATGTCCTGCTCTCGGGCCAATGCCTCGGCCTGCAGTCTCCCTAGAACCCTGAACAGGGTCTCTGCAAAAATGTAGGTCAGCCCCAGGAGCAGGAATGCCACGAGCAGGTTCTCTGCGAGTCTGCCCACCGTGACCGGGTGCCCCAGCAGACCGTGGCCCACCATTGCCGCAACGGGAGGCGTGAAGATCATGAGCCATTTGAGCAGGAGCAGTCTGCGGTGCGTCATAACAGGACGATTCGTTTGAACCGTGGCGTCCCTCCAGTCAGGTCAGGTTGCATCTGGCTGGTCAGACCGGCGGCGGCAAGAGCCAGGAAGCCAGCGACCGCGCCAAGCCAGCCGACCGAGGAAGTGACATGCGCGGTGCGCGCGAACTTGCGGAGGCCGGGTGTCATGGCCAATGGTTGTTTCTCCCAGCATAATTTAAGACATTCCAGGCACAGACTATCGCGTTTCGCGGATGAAGTCAACAGTCAGCTTTTTAGTGCTTTGTCAAACATGGTTTGAGGAGTAGGATATCCTCAGATGTCCGCTGTTCGCATCCTCAGATGCGAACTCCTCCGCTCGCGAGCGGAGTTGAGAGTTGGGATACCCAACTCCGCCAACTCAATGCTCGCGGTCCCAGGCCGGTCGTCCATCATCCATCGTCTATCGTCCTGAGCCATGCTATAATTCCCTGGCTGACGATACGAGAGACAGAAGGACTTTTATGCCCAATAAACCAACCTTTCAAGACGTCATTCTGCGGCTGCTGGAGTTCTGGAAGGAGCGCGGTTGCCTGGTCTGGCACCCACACAACGTCCAGGTGGGGGCTGGGACGATGAACCCGGCCACCGTCCTGCGCGTCCTGGGACCGGAGCCGTGGAACATCGTCTACGTCGAGCCCAGCATCCGGCCGGACGACGGCCGCTTTGGCGACAACCCCAACCGCATGCAACAGCATTACCAATTACAGGTCATCCTTAAGCCCGACCCCGGCAACCCCCAGGAGCTTTATCTGCAGAGCCTGGAGTCCATCGGCATTGACCTGCGCCAGCATGACATCCGCTTCGTCGAGGACAACTGGGAGCAGCCGGCTTTGGGCGCCTGGGGCCTGGGCTGGGAAGTGTGGCTGGATGGCCAGGAGATTACCCAGTACACTTATTTCCAGCAGGCCGGCGGCGTCAACCTCGACCCGGTCTCGGTCGAGATGACCTACGGCCTGGATCGCATCGTCCTGGCTTTGCAGGGAGTCAATAGCGTCTGGGAAATTGATTTCGGCGCCGGCGCGGTCTACGGCGACCTGCTGCTGCAGGCCGAGATTGAGCACTGCCGCTACTACTTCGACGTGGCCGACGTGGACACCCTGCGGCAGGTCTACGACAGCTACGAGAACGAGGCCCGCCGCTGCCTGGAGGCCGGCCTCATTGCCCCGGCCCATGACTTTAACCTGAAGTGTTCCTTCCTATTTAACGTCATGGACACGCGCGGGGCCATTGGCGTCACCGAGCGGGCCAACTACTTCAAGCGGATGCGCAACATCGCCCGCCAGATTGCCGAACGCTACCTGGAGCAGCGCCAGCGGCTGGAGTACCCCTTTCTGGACAACCCCCTCTGGCAGGGGAACGGCCAGGCCCAGGTCGCTCCGGCCGCCACCCCCCTTCCGGCGGCCGTTCACGACAGCCCCCACAGCTTCCTGCTGGAGTTGGGCAGCGAAGAGCTGCCGGCCGGCGACCTGGACTCAGCCGTTAAGCAGCTCCAGGCGGCTGTCCCTGAATTCCTGGACAACCTGCGCCTGGCTCATGACCGGGTCAAGGTCCGGGGCACGCCCCGCCGCCTGGTCGTCGCCGTCCACGAGCTGGCCCCCCGCCAGGCCGACCTGGAAATGGAGGTCAAGGGGCCGCCGGCCGACCGCGCCTTCGACGCCGAAGGCCGGCCGACCCAGGCCGCGCTGGGCTTTGCCCGCAGCAAAGGGGTTAACCCGCGCGACCTGACCATCGTCACCGAGGGCAACCGGCGCTACGTGGCCGCCATCGTCCGCGAGGCCGGCCGGCCGGCCCAGGCTGTCCTGGCCGAGGCCCTGCCGGGGCTGGTGGCCGGCATCAAATTCGAGAAGAGCATGCGCTGGAACGCCAGCAACGTCCATTACAGCCGGCCGCTGCGCTGGATCGTCGCCCTTTACGGCCCGGACGTCATTCCCTTCAGCTTTGCCGGCGTGGCCAGCGGCCGGACCAGCCGCGGCCTCCGGCCGGACGGCTCACCCCCGATCGAGATACCGGACGCGGCCGGCTACCCGGACCTGATAGCCGAACATGGCATTGTCATCCAGGTACGAGAGCGCAAAGCCATTATCCGCACTGCCGCTTGCAACCTGGCCAAGGAAGTGGACGGCTTGATTGACGAAGACCCCGGCCTGCTGGCCGAGGTCGCCAACCTGGTCGAGCGGCCGACGCTGCTGCGCGGCCGCTTTGAGGAACGCTTCCTGGCCCTGCCGCCGGAGGTCCTGGTGGCCGTCATGAAGAAGCACCAGCGCTACTTCCCGGTCTACGCCCCGGACGGCCAGGGGCTGCTGCCCTATTTTATCACCGCCCGCAACGGCGGCGCCGAACATTTAGACGTGGTCCGCGACGGCAACGAGCACGTCATCCGCGCCCGCTTTGCCGACGCCGAGTTTTTTTATAAGAAGGATACCCAGCGCCAACTGGCCGATTTCCTGCCCAGGCTGGACACGCTGATGTTCCAGACCCAGCTCGGCTCGATGCTGGACAAGCTCCACCGGCTGGAAAAGCTGACGCCGGTTATCGCCGGCATGTTGGGGTTATCGCCGGAAGAAACGGCCGCCGCTGCCCGCGCTGCCAGCCTGTCCAAAGCCGACCTGGCCAGCAGCATGGTCGTGGAAATGACTGCCCTGCAAGGGATCATCGGCGGCCATTACGCCCGGCTGAGCGGCGAGCCGGAGGCCGTAGCCCAAGCCATCGCCGAACAGTACAACGCCGTCAGCGCCACCCGGCCGGGCCTGGCCCTGGCCCTGGCCGACCGCCTGGACAGCCTGATGGGGCTGTTTGCCGTCGGACTGGCCCCCACCGGCTCCAACGACCCCTTTGCCCTGCGCCGGGCGGCCATCCAGATTATCGAGAACCTGGTCGCCAACCGCGTGTCGTTGGACTTGCGTCCGGCCCTGGCTGCGGCCGGCCAGCAACTGCCGGTGGCCGGCCAACGAAGCGTTGGCATGGGCCAACGAAGCGTTGGTGTGGCGGAAACGGTGGCTGGGGTGCTGGCCTTTGTCGCCGGCCGGCTGGAGACTTACCTCCAGGAGCAGGGCTACCGGACGTCCGTCGTCCGGGCCGTGCTGGCCGAGCAGGGGCACAACCCCACCGCCGCCAGCCAGGCCGCGGCCGAACTAAGCCAGGTCGTTCGGGACGCCGGCTGGGAACCGTTGCTCGACGCTTACGCCCGCTGCGTGCGCATCACCCGCGACCAGCCGGCCTTCGAGCTGCACCCGGCCGAGCTGGCCCTGCCGGAAGAGCAGACCCTGTGGCGGACGTATCAAACGGCCGCGGCCGGCGTTAATAGCTCGGTGGAAAGCCTGGTGGACGCCCTGCGCACTCTGGAGCCGGCCATCAGCCGCTTCTTCGACGAAGTGCTGGTCATGGACGAAGACCCGTCCGTCCGCCACAACCGCCTGGCCCTCCTGCAGCGCATCGCCGGCCTGGCGGAGGGGATTGCGGACTTGTCGCAGTTAGAGGGGTTTTAGAGAGGGTTTATTGGTTATTGGTTATTAGTCAATAACCAATAACCAATAACATACAAGATGAACGTAACGGACGAGATCAAGAACCGGCTAGATATTGTGGATGTCATTTCCGACTACGTGCAGTTGCGCAAGTCGGGTCATTCTTATTCTGGTTTTTGCCCGTTTCATTCCAACACCCGCACTCCGGCCTTCGTCGTCTTCCCCAGCACACAGACCTGGCGCTGCTTTGGCGCCTGCGCTGAGGGAGGGGACGTCTTCTCCTTCCTGATGAAGAAGCAGGGCTGGGAATTCAAGGAGACGCTGGCCCACCTGGCCGAGCGGGCCGGGGTGAAGCTGGAAGAGCGCGGCCCGGCCGACCGGGAACAGCAGACCGTCGAGGACCGTTTGACTGACCTGCTGACGGCCGCGGCCGACTATTTTCACCAATTGCTGCTCTACGCCCCCCAGGCCGAATTTGTCCGCCAATACGTGGCCGGACGCGGCCTGAATGAAGGGACCGTAGCCACCTTTAAGCTGGGCTATGCCCTCGATTCGTGGGACGCCTGCCGCAGCCACTTCAACATGCAGGGCTACGGCGACGACGAGCTGCTGGACGCCGGGCTGCTGACCGTCCACGAGACCAAAGGCAGCCGCTACGACCGCTTCCGCCACCGCCTGATGGTTCCCATTTATGACGTAGACGGCCGGATCGCCGGCTTTGGCGCGCGGACGTTGGACCCCGACGGGTTGCCCAAGTACCTCAACTCGCCGCAGACGGCCGTTTTTGACAAGAGCCGGCTGCTGTTCGGCCTGGACAAGGCCAAGCGCCATATCCGTGAAGCGCGCCAGGTGGTCATTGTCGAAGGGTACATGGACGTCATCCAGGCCTGGCAGGCCGGTTTTCGCAACGTGGTCGCCCAGATGGGCACGGCCCTGACCGAGGAGCAATTGCGCCTGGCCAAGCGGTACAGCAAACGTTTTGTCCTGGCCCTGGACGCCGACGCGGCCGGGGCCAAGGCGACGCTGCGCAGCCTGGAAGTGGCCCGGGAGACGCTGGACCGCGAGGGGGATGTGCGTTTTGACGCCCGCGGCCTGGTGCGGCACGAAGGGCGCTTGCAGGCCGACATTCGTATAGTAACACTGCCGGAAGGCAATGACCCCGACAAGGTCATTCGTACCGACCCTACCCTGTGGCCCAAATTGGTAGCCCAGGCCCAGCCGGTCGTCGCCTACGTCATTGACGTGGTTACCCGCAGTCTGGACCTGGACGATCCCAAGGCCAAGACGGCCGCCGCCCAGGAGGTGTTACCCCTGATTGGCGATGTGGTAGACCCTATTGAGCGGGAACATTACCGGCAGATGCTGGCCCGCGCTCTACGCATTGACGAGCGGGTGCTACACAAAGTCTCCCTGCCGGCCGGGCGCGGCCGGAGCCAGCCTCGCCCGGCTGCGCTGCCTGCGCCGGAAAAGCCGGGCACGGCCGGGCTGGTAGTGGCCATGAGCGGTAAAATGGCGGCCACCGATCTGCGGCAGGCGAACTACCTGCGCCAGTGCCTGAGCTATCCGCAGCTTATGGCCCAGGTGGACAAAAAATTAACCCTCAACCGGCAGCCAGCTATTGCCGAGACGGACTTTACCCGGCCCGACGACCGGGCCTTGTGGCGCTATCTACGCCAGCAAGCGGGCCAGCGGACTGTTGCCGCAGGGGAAGATTTGTGCGATAGTTTACAGGATGAGGTATTGTGCCAGCGGCTCCAGGCCCTTTTGACGCTGCCGCAGACGCCGGAGTCGGAGTTAGACCGCTTGCCGGATTCACTCGTTCTCTCGGTTTTGGATTGGCGGCTGGAACAGGTGAGGAGCTTGATGGATAAGGTCATGCAACTCTGGCGCGAAGCACAAGTCCAGGCAAACCCGGATATGGTTGACATGTACGGCCAGCAATATCGGGAGTTAACGCAGATGTTTTTACGTATGAGCAAAGCACAAGGAGCCATGTCGGGCATGAACCGGCAGGCTGCACAGGAGTCATCGGGCACGACAACCGGGCAGGTGTAGGGCGATTTACCAAATCGCCCCGCGGCGATTTATCAAATCACCTCACGGCGGCGATTTACCAAATCGCCCCACAGAATGCAGTTAAGCGACCGGCGCAGAGCGCATACGGAAAAAGGCATGGATTTTGAAGACGATTTCGACGAAGTAGAAGAGCCCGACCTGGACGGCGGCGAGCACGAAGTCCTCGACGTAGAGGCGTTGGTCAAGAAGGCCCGCCGCTCACGCAAGATCGAGGAGGCGGACGTTCAGGCCATCCTGGCTTCGGCCGACGAGGAGCAAGCCGACCGGCTGTACGAGCAGTTGCAGCGGTTAGGCATTCGGATTGTCTCGGAAACCGGCGAAACCATTGAAGACCTGGGCGATACCTCCAGCCTGCTGGAAACGGAGCTGGAAGAGGAAGAGGGTGAGGACGACGACTTTTACGCCGTTGACGCCGAAGACGACCCGGTCCACACCTATCTAAAGGAAATTGGCCAGGTGCCGCTACTGACGGCCGAGCAGGAGATCTGGCTGGCCATGCAGTTGGCGGCCGCCACCCGGCTGGAACGGTTGACTTCCGAGGTGATGGCCAGCAATGGGCAGGAAAACGTCCATTTACGGACGGTCCTGGCCAACTACGAGGATTTACTTCAGAGATGGCTGGCCGCCCAGGCGGCCAGCCGGGCGATTACTGTCGAGCTGCCCGACCTGTCCCTGATCATTCGCGAGGCCCAACAACTACGCCAGGGCTGGCAGTCCAATTCCCCTTCCTACCTGCGCCACTACCTCAACGCCGGGGAGTGGGGCCAGGCCGAGGAGTGGACTGATCTGGCGACGAGCGTTTTTGCCATTTCCTCGGCCCTCTACCTGATGCCCAATGACCTGTCGGAACAGGTCTGTGGCTATTACCTGGAAAATAACGACCTGCCGTCGCTGGAGAAGTTCCACCAGTGGCTGACCCAGGACGAAGGCGCCCTGAAGTACAATGAATTCATGATCTACCACCTGGCCGAAGAGGCCAAGGTCAACCTGACGCGGGCCAACCTGCGCCTGGTCGTCAGCGTCGCCAAGCGGTACATGGGGCGGGGCATCCAGTTCCTGGACCTGGTCCAGGAAGGCAACGTCGGCCTGCTGCGGGCAGTGGAGAAGTTTGACCACACCAAGGGCTATAAATTCAGCACCTACGCCACCTGGTGGATTCGCCAGGCGGTCAGCCGGGCCATTGCCGACCAGGCCCGCACTATTCGCATCCCGGTTCACATGGTCGAGACGATCAACCGCATCATCCGCATGCAGCGCGACATGGTCCAGCGCCTGGGACGCGAACCAACGATGGAGGAGCTGGCCCTGGAGCTGGAAGATTACCTGACCCCTGAGGAGGCCGACTCCATCAAGACGGCGCAGCATGATGGCCGGCAGGTGGACCCGTTGCTGTACCGCAAGTGGCGGCAGGCTACGGGCAAGATTCGCAACATTTTGCGCATCTCCCAGGAGCCGATGTCCTTAGAGCTGCCTGTAGGGCAGGAGGAGTCCACCCAATTGGGTGACTTTATCGAGGACGAGACGGTCGTCGAGCCGGTGGACGCAGCCTCTAAACAGTTGTTGCGCGAACAGGTACGCAATGTCCTGGGTTTCCTCAGCGAGCGGGAACGCCAGGTGCTGGAAATGCGCTTTGGCCTGAAGGACGGCAAGGACCATACTCTGGAAGAGGTCGGCCGCGAATTTGGCGTTACCCGCGAGCGAATCCGCCAGATAGAAGCCAAGGCGCTGCGCAAGCTGCGCCATCCCAGCCGCAGCAAAGTCCTGCGCGATTACTTGAGCTAACTACACCCCGTAGGTCTCCCAGACCCACGGGGTGTTTGCGCAATACGCAACCTTCTCTGTTGCTGTCTCCAGCGATTGTGATAAAATGTACAGATAAACTATGGCAGACCAGGACATCCTTACCCTCTACATTCCCATCGCGGTCCTCTTCGGCGTCGGCCTCTTCATTTCCCTGATTATCCCGGTGCTGTCCTTGAGCCTGGGGCCGAGGCGGCCGTCGTTGCGCAAGGCCACGCCCTACGAATCGGGTATTACCCCCATCGGCGAGGCCCAGCGCCGGCTGCCTGTCCGCTTTTACCTGATTGCCGTTTTGTTTATCCTCTTTGACATTGAAATTATTTTCCTGCTTCCTTGGGCGGTCACCTTCCGCCAGTTAGGCTTTTTTGGCCTGGCGGAGGTCCTGGTATTTATTGTGATTCTGGTCATTGGTTATGTCTGGATTTGGAAAAAGGGAGCGTTAGAATGGGAGTAGAACAGAAATTAGGCCAGATGGGCGTGGTCACCGCCCGGCTGGAAGACCTGGTCAATTGGGGCCGCACCAATGCCATGTGGCCGATGCTGTTTGGGCTGGCCTGCTGCGCCATTGAGATGATGGCCACCCAGGCTGCCCACTATGACGCCTCTCGTTTCGGCATGGAGCTGATGCGGCCGTCGCCCCGGCAGTCGGATTTGATGATCGTCGCCGGCCGGGTGTCGCGTAAAATGGCCCCGGTTTTACGCCGTCTCTACGACCAGATGGCCGAGCCGAAGTGGGTCATTGCCATGGGCGATTGCGCCTCGTGTGGCGGTGTTTTCAACAACTACGCCGTCGTCCAGGGCGTGGACGAGATTGTTCCTGTGGACGTTTACGTGGCCGGCTGCCCGCCCCGGCCGGAAGCCCTGATTGACGGTATTATCGCCCTGCACGAGAAGGTTCGGGGCGAGAAGTTGAAGGATTGGGCCTGATGAGTAAGGCCGACGAGCTGTTTTACGACAAGGTCAATCGTGCCTTCCCGGAAGCTATCCTGGAAGTCGTAGACTTTCGTGGGGAGCGGACCTTGATCATAGACCAGGCCCACCTCAAGGAGATTTGCCGGTTTTTGCGCGACGACGACGACTTGCAATGCAACCTTCTGGCGGACATCGTCGCCGACGATATGCTGCCCGACTTTCCGCGCTTTGCCGTCAATTACCATCTTTACTCCATTCCCAAAAACCACACCATCCGGCTGCGCGTCCCGGTGGAAGACCCGGAGGACGGCCCGGAAACGCTGGCCGGCGTCTGGCAGGTGGCCACCTGGCTAGAAATGGAAGTGTGGGACTTGATGGGCATCCGCTTTAAGGGCAATAACCAGTTGCGCCGCCTGTTCATGCCGGCCGACTGGCAAGGCTACCCTCTGCGCAAAGATTACCCGTTGGGTTACGAAGAAGTCCAATTTTCCTTTAACTGGCAGGCGATTGACGCCAAGAAGCCATACGCGAAAGAGTAGGCGAGTGTGCGAGTAGGCGAGTGGCGAGTTACTCGCCTACTCGCACGCTTTGGGAAGAGGCACAGATGGCTGTAGGAGTAAATGCACCAACCCGACCGATGACGGCCGACGACGACATTGTCCAGGAGTTGACGGTCGAAGAGCTGCGCGCCAAGTACGGTGTCGGCATGGACATTGAGTCAGAAGAGAATATGCTCCTGAGCATGGGGCCGCAGCACCCCAGCACCCACGGCGTGCTGCGGCTGCTCCTGGAACTGGACGGGGAGAATGTCGTCAACCTGGCCCCGGACATCGGCTACCTCCATACCGGCATCGAGAAGAACATGGAGGCCAAGACCTACACCAAGGCCCTGGTCATGACCGACCGCATAGATTACCTGGGGCCGATGTCCAACAACCTGGCCTATATTCTAGCCGTCGAGAAATTGCTGGACATGGAAGCCCCTCCCCGGGCCCAGGCCCTGCGGGTGATTTTGACCGAGCTGACCCGCATCAACAGCCACCTGATCTGGCTGGGCACCCACGCCCTGGACCTGGCGGCCATGTCCGTCTTCCTCTACTGCTTCCGCGAGCGGGAATACCTGCTGGACGTTTTTGAGATGGTCTCCGGCCAGCGGATGATGAGCAGCTATTTCCGGCCGGGCGGCCTGTGGCGGGACGTGCCGGAGGAGTTTGAGCCGGCCGTACGCCAATTCCTCGACTTCTTCCCGGCCCGGCTGGCCGATTACGAGGCCCTGCTGACCAACAACCCCATCTGGCTGGAACGGACCAAGGACATTGGCGTGGTCTCGGCCGAGGACGCCGTGGCTCTGGGAATGACCGGGCCAAGCCTGCGTGGCTCCGGCCTCCAATGGGACATCCGCAAGGCCGTACCCTATTGCGGCTACGAAAAGTATGAATTTGACGTGCCCATCGGCCACAACGGCGACGTCTACGACCGTTACTGGTGCCGGATGCAGGAGATGCGCCAGAGCCTGGGCATCATTCGCCAGGCGCTGGACAAGTTGCCCAAGGGGCCGGTCAACATTGACGACCGCAAGATTGTCCCGCCGCCCCGCGCCGAGCTGGGACGGAGCATGGAGGCGGTCATCCACCACTTCAAGCTGTGGACGGAAGGCTTCAGTGCGCCGGCGGGCTACGTCTACCAGCGAATTGAATCGCCCCGAGGCGAATACGGCTGCTACCTGCGTGGCGATGGCACAGCCAAGCCGGCCCGCGTCCACCTGCGCACACCTTCCTACGTCCACCTGGCGGCCCTGCCGGTGATGGGCAAAGGCACCTTCGTCGCCGACCTGGTGGCCATCATCGGCTCTGTAGACATCGTCCTCGGTGAGATTGATAGATAGGGGTTGGTAGTTGATGGTGGGTGGTTGATGGTTACTATCAACCACCAACGATCAACTGTCAACTTACCCAGGAGACGGTTGTGCTTGCTGAAAAGTACGCTCAAGAGATAGAAGCCATTTTAGACAAGTACCCGGACAAACGCTCGGCCGTCTTGCCGGTCATGTACCTGGCCCAGGAAGCCTACGGCTACATGACCCAGGAAGCCATGCGTGACGTGGCCAGCGTCCTGGACCTGGACCCGACCCACGTGCTCTCCCTGACTGGCTTCTATACCCTCTTTTACGAAGAGCCGGTGGGCAAATACGTCCTCGAAATTTGCAATGACCTGCCCTGCGCCCTGTGCGGGGCCGACGACTTTGTGGAGATGGTCTGCCGCAAGCTGGGCGTACCCGTGGAAGGCACTACCCAGGATGGCCTCTTTACCGTCAAGACGGTCATGTGCCTGGCCGCCTGCGACAAAGCGCCGATGTTGCAGGTCAACTTGAAGTACGAGGAAAAGCTGGACGAAGCCAAATTCGACGCCCTGATTAGCCGCCTGCGCCAGGAAGCAGCCAGCGGCCGGCCTGCTCATTACGGCGTCGAAGCCCTGAAGCAGGCGCTGGACAAGAACCGGACTCCGGCCAACGGAGCGAACCAGGAATCATAATGGCTCACGTTTTATTGCGTCACCGAGATGTTGAAAACATCCACCGTTACGACGTGTACATCGCCAACGGCGGTTACGAAGGGCTAAAGAAAGCCTTGAGCCAGCACACGCCGGACGAAATCAAGGAAATCGTCAAAAAGTCGAACCTGCGCGGCCGGGGTGGAGCGGGCTTCCCGGCCGGCGTCAAGTGGAGCTTCATTCCCAAGGGCGAAGGCCCTAAGTACGTCGTCATTAACGCCGACGAGTCGGAAGCCGGCACCTTTAAGGACCGGGAATTGATTGAGTCCAACCCCCACCAGGTGATCGAAGGGGCCTTGATTGCCGCTTACGCCATTGGGGCCCAGGCCGTCTACTGCTACTTCCGAGGCGAGTTTATGCACGCCGCCCTGCCTTTTGAAGAGGCTATCAAGGAAGGATACGCCAACAAGGCCATCGGCGATACTATTTTCAGCTCACAATTTAGTTGTGACTTTTACACCCACTACGGCGCCGGCGCTTATATCTGCGGCGAGGAAACGGCCCTGTTGGAATCCCTGGAAGGCAAGCTAGGCCAGCCTCGCGTCCGGCCGCCGTTCCCGGCCCAGGCCGGCCTCTACGCCAGACCAACCGTCGTCAACAACGTCGAAACCCTGGCCAACGTGCCGCCGATTATCGTCAACGGGGCTGACTGGTACCTGGGCCTGGGTACCGAAAAAAGCCCTGGCCCCAAGATTCTCTGTCTCAGCGGCCATGTCAGCCGGCCGGGCAACTACGAAGCGCCGCTGGGCCTGACCTACCGCGAGCTGGTTTTTGGCGAGCAATACGGCGGTGGCATTCCCGGCGACAAGAAATTTAAGGCGCTGCTGCCTTCGGGCGGCTCGGCGCCTATTATCGTTGAAAACGCCCTGGACTCACCCATCACTTACGAAGGCTTGCGGCCCCACAACTCCTTGATGGGTTCGGCCTCGGTCATTGTGCTGGACGAGACGGTAGACATCGTCTGGGCAGCCATGAAGCTCGTCCATTTCTTCCGCCACGAGTCCTGCGGTAAATGTACCCCCTGCCGCGAGGGGACTTACTGGCTGGACCAGGTCTACCACCGCTTAGTAAATGGTCATGGCCGGGAAGCGGACGTCAAGCTCTTGGAGAGCATTGCCGGCCAGATGCAGGGCGAGTGCCTTTGCGCTCTGGGCGATTTTGCCACCAGCCCGGTGCTGTCAACCATCAAGTATTTCCCGGATGAGTATCGGGCCAAGGTAGGGGCATGATGCATCATGCCCCTACAATGAAAAATCGAAAAGTAGCATGAGCGATCTGGTGAACCTGACCATAGATGGGGTTGAAGTCGCCGTCTCGAAAGGGACGGTCGTCGTAGACGCGGCCAAGCGCGTCGGCAACGACATCCCCGTTTTTTGCTACCACCCCAAGATGCGGCCGGTGGGCATGTGCCGCATGTGCCTGGTGGAAATTGGCCTGCCAGTGCGCGACCGGGCCAGCGGCGAAGTGGTGCTGGATAAAGAAGGCCGGCCGCAAATTAACTTCGGCAAGACCTTGCAGACCGGCTGTACAGTCCAGGTGAGCGAAGGAATGGTGGTACGGACCACCACCCCGGCCGTCAAGGAGGCGCGGGACGACATCATCGAGTTTCTCCTCACCAGCCACCCGCTTGACTGCCCCATTTGCGACAAGGGCGGCGAGTGCCCGCTGCAAAACCTGACCATGCGCCACGGCCCAGGCGTCAGCCGCTTTAACTACGACGACAAGCTGCACCTGGGCAAGCACGTGCCCCTGGGCGACCTCATCGTCCTGGATCGGGAGCGCTGCATCCAGTGCGCCCGCTGCACCCGCTTCCAGGACGAGATCGTGGACGACCCGGTCATTGCCTTCCATAACCGCGGCCGGAGCCTGGAAATTGTGACTATGTCCGAGCCGGGCTTCGACAGCTATTGGAGCGGCAACACGACCGACATTTGCCCGGTGGGGGCGTTGACGACGGTAGATTTCCGCTTTGCCGCCCGGCCGTGGGAATTGACGCCGGTGGCCAGCGTCTGCCCCCACTGCCCGGTGGGCTGCAACACCACCATGAGCACCCGCCGCGAGGCCCGCGCCGGCGGCCGCTCGGTCATCAAGCGCATCATGCCCCGCCAGAACGAGGCCGTCAACGAAATCTGGATGTGTGACAAGGGCCGTTTTGTCCACCATTTTGCCGATGCTCCCCAACGGCTCACCCGGCCGCTGGTGCGCGAGGATGGCCAACTGGTGGAAACGACCTGGGAAAAAGCCCTTGACCTGGTGGCCGGCCGCCTGAAGATGGCCCAGCCGGCCGTGGCCGGGCTGGCCAACGACCGCCTGAGCAACGAAGACCTCTACCTCTTCCAGAAATTGTTCCGCCAGGGGCTGGACAGCAGCAACATTGACCTGGCCAACAACCGCCTGGCCGGCGGCGACGTGGTCGCCCGCGTCGGCCTGGCCGGCGGCAGCAACTTGAAGGAGCTGGGCGCCGGCGACGCCATTTTGGTCGTCGCCGCCGACCTGCACGAAGAAGCGCCGGTCTGGTGGCTGCGGGTCAAGCAGGCCGCCGAGCGCGGGGCTACGCTGGTCGTCATGAATCTGCGGCCGACGCGCCTGGACAAATTCGCCCGGATCAGCCTCACTTACCGCCCCGGCCAGGCGCTGGCCACCGTCCACCAATTGCTCAACGCGGCCAAGGTCGAGACCCAAACGCCGGGGGATGATCCACTGCAAGCGGCGGCCGAGGCCCTGGTGAAAGCCGGCAACCTGGTTATCTTTTACGGCGGCGAGGGCCTCACGTATTCCGAGACCGATATCCTGGCCCGGATGCTGGGCAACCTGCTCCTGGTCCGCCAGGCCAACGGCGACGGCGGCAGCCGCCACGCCGGCCAGGTCAACAGCGGCCTGGTGGCAGTCTGGCCGCACGGCAACACCCAGGGGGCCTGGGACATGGGCGTCCGGCCGGACCTGGAGCCGGGCTACCAGTTGGCCGGCCAGCCGGGCCTGGACGCCGCCGCCATCTACGACGGCGTGGCCAGCGGCCAGGTTAAGACCCTCTATTTGCTGGGGGCCGACCCGGTGGGCGATGGCCTGCTGGACGGCCGTGGCCAACTGGAGTTCCTGGTCGTCCAGGAACTGTTCCTGACCCAATCGGCCGAACTGGCCGACGTCGTCTTGCCGGCCCAGAGCTGGGCCGAGCGGGAAGGCACGTTCACCAACGGCGAGCGGCGGGTGCAGCGCTTCTACCCGGCCATTCCCGTAGTCGGCGAGTGCCGGGCCGACTGGCAAATCCTGGCCCAGGCCGGCGAACGGTTGGGGCTGGGCAAGCCGCCTTTTGCCGCCAGCCTGGTCTTCCGCGAAATTGCCCAGAACGTACCCCAGTACGCCGGCATGGATTACCGCCGCCTGGCCCAGGTTGAAGAACAGTGGCCCAAGGTCGGCGGCGACGACCTTTATTACGGCGGCACGGCTTACGACAACAAGTCGGGGCTGGGGCAGCAATGGCCGGTGGCGGCCGAGAGCGACCCGGTAGCTTTGTTTCCCATACCGGAGACGCCGGCCCAGAAGATGGACGGCCTGGCCGTCGTGCCTATCGCCGCCCTCTACCAGCCGGGCACGTTAATTACTTTTACGGACCTGGTGGCCCGGCGCATGGCCCGGCCGACGCTCTACCTGGAGGCCGGAGACGCCGGCCGGCTGGCGCTGGCCGGCGGCGACGCCATTCCGCTACAGGTCAACGGCCAGACGGTCCAGGCCGAGGTCCAGGTCAACGGCCTGGCCCCGGCCGGGGTGGCTCTGCTGTCTGGCGTGCGCAGCCCGGCCGTCATTGAGAGCGTCGAACTGGACTTGGCGGCCGTGGAAGTTTAGTTCCGTTATTAAGTTATTGGTTATTGGTTGAAGGCTTCAATAACCAATAACCAATAACCGGTCTACGAAGATGACACCTGGACAGATAGCCATTCGGGCGTTAATCGTCGGCGGAATCGTTACCTTTGCCGTCATTACCGGCTTTGCCTACACCACTCTACTCGAGCGGCGGCTCCTGGCCCGGCTGCAAGCCCGCGTCGGCCCCAACCGGGCCGGCTACATCCCCATTCCCGGCCGGGGCGGCCGGGAGATTCGCCTGTTGGGCGGTATTATGCAGCCGGCGGCCGACGCGGTGAAGCTGTTCTTTAAGGAAGACCCCACGCCGCACCGGGCCAACAAAGTGATCTATAACCTGGCCCCGATTTTGACGGCGCTGACGGCCATCATGATCCTGGCCGTCATTCCCCTGGCCCCGGAAATGAACATTTTCGGCCAGGTATTCAGCCCTTATTTTGCCATCGCCCCGGGAATTAACGTGGGCATGTTGTTTATCCTGGCCATTACCTCGGTCAGTGTCTACGGCGTGGTGCTGGCCGGCTGGGCGTCCAACAGCAAATACGCCATCTTAGGCGGCATTCGCGCCTCGGCCCAGATGATTAGCTACGAGCTGGCCCTGGGCCTGTCGGTCTTGCCCTCGATTATGCTGGCCAACTCGATGGACCTGGGTGAGATCGTCGCCGCCCAACGGCAGGTCTGGTTCGTTTTCTTGCAGCCGTTGGCGGCCGTCATCTTCTTCATCGGCGCCCTGGCCGAGCTGCAGCGGGCGCCTTTTGACCTGCTGGAAGCGGAGCAAGAGCTGTCCTCCGGCTATAACGTCGAGTACGGCGGGATGCGCTTCGGCATGTTCTTTATGGCCGAGTACATGAAGATGATTTCCTTCAGCGCCATTGCCGCCGTTCTCTTCTTTGGCGGCTACCGGGGGCCGTTTGTAGACCAGCTCCCGGGCCTGGGCTTTTTGTATATGGCGCTGAAGATTTTAGTCGGCCTGGTCCTGATGATCTGGATCCGGGCCACGCTGCCCCGGCTACGCTACGACCGGCTGATGCAATTTGGCTGGAAGCGGCTGCTGCCGCTGGCCCTGGCCAACGTGGTCATTACGGCGATTTTCATCCTGTTGGTGGAAGAAAACGTCCTGACGCCGTTGTTTGACTCGATTTTCGCGGCGTTTTCTTTTTAGTTGCGTAACCTCCCGAAGGACAACCTCCCGGAGGTTTTGAACCTCCGGGAGGTTAAGGATAAGGGTCTATGCTTGGTGAAATTTTGAAGGGCATGGCCACGACGTTCAAGCACCTGTTCCGGCCGCCCGTGACTATCCAGTACCCGGAGGTGAAGCGGCCGGTCCGTTATCGCTTTAAGGGCCGCCATCACCTCAAGCGCTACGACAACGGCCTGGAGAAGTGCATTGGCTGCTCCCTGTGCGCCGCCGCCTGCCCGGCTGACGCCATCTTTGTCGAGGCGGCCGAAAATACCGACGAGGAACGTTACTCGCCCGGCGAACGGTACGCCAGCACTTACGAGATCAACATGCTCCGCTGCATTTTCTGCGGCTACTGCGAGGATGCCTGCCCCACGGAGGCCATCGTCCTGGGCGACGACTACGAGTTGAGCTTTTACGACCGGGCCAGCTCCATTTACACCAAGGAAATGTTGCTTGAACCGTTGCCCCCCGGCGGCAAGCCCACCCCGCAGCAGGTCCCGGCCGGCGCGTTTGACCGGTCTATTCCGATTATGGAGAATCCGAAGTAAGGTAATTAAGTAATTGAGTAATTAGCTAATTACTCAATTACCCAATTACCCCCTTCTGAGCGACTTCAATGGGCAATCCAATTCTCTTCCTGCTCCTGGCCTTTATTGCCGTGGTCTCGGCCCTGGGCATGTTGCAGAGCCGCAACGCCATCCACGCCGCCCTGTTCCTGGTGCTGAACTTCACGACTATTGCCGTGCTCTTCCTGGTCCTGAACGCCCCCTTCTTGTTCGTAACTCAAATCACCATTTACGCCGGGGCGATCATGGTCCTCTTCCTCTTTGTCGTTATGCTCCTGGGGGCGGAACAACTGCCCGGGCCGGGTGGCCGCCGCTGGGGCAGGCAGGAAATTTTAGCCGGAGCCCTGGGTGTACTCTTGTTATTTGCCTTTGGGTACATGTTGTTTCTCGGCGGGGATGCGCCGGCCGCCAACGTGGCCGCCCCGGTTCCGGCCGGGCCGGCCGAAATCGGGCTGACCCTATTCGAGTCCTACGTCTTTCCCTTTGAAGTTGCCTCCATCTTGCTGCTGGTGTCCATGATTGGCGTGGTCGTCCTGCGCACCAAGCGAGGTAAAAATGCCTGAAGTCACCATTGACTGGTACGTCGCCTTGAGCGCCATCCTCTTTGCCATTGGCGCGCTGGGCGTCCTCATCCGCCGCAACGCTATCATTATCTTCATGTCTATCGAGCTGATGCTCAACTCCGCCAACCTGGCCTTTGTCGCCTTTGCCCGCCACTTCGGCGACCTGGACGGCCAAATTTTTGTCTTTTTTGTCATTACCGTGGCCGCGGCCGAAGTCGCCGTCGGCCTGGCCCTGATTGTGGCCATTTTCCGCACCAAGCAGAGTATCAACATTGACGAGATGAACCTATTGAAAGGTTGATAAAAACCTCCCGGAGGCTCCGCGATATATCGCCAACGGGTGGTATGTAGTAGCCTCCGGGAGGTTCCGGGACTCATCCTATGGAAGCGTTTGGACTAGCCCCTCTTATCCTGGTTTTCCCCGTCGTGGGCCTGCTGTTCAACGCCCTCGCCGGCCGGCGCTTTGTCGAGGCCGACCGGGAGGTGGGCGAGAAGTGGTCGGGCTGGGTGGCCAGCCTCATGGCCCTGGCCGCCTTCGTCATCGCCGTCCTGTTGGGCCTCAGCCTGGCCGCCAACAATTTCCACACCGAAGTCGTCCACCTCTTTGACTGGGTCAACATCCCCTCGGCCGATTTCCGCGTTCCCTGGGCCATCCGGGTGGACACCCTGTCGGTGGCAATGATGCTGGTGGTCACGGGCGTCGGCTCGCTCATTCACATTTATGCCATCGGCTACATGCACGGCGACCCTGACTTTTCGCGCTTCTTCACCTACATGAACCTCTTCCTCTTCTTCATGCTCATCCTGGTCACCGGCAACAACTACCTCATGCTCTTTGTCGGTTGGGAAGGGGTCGGTCTGTGCTCATTCCTGCTCATTGGTTTCTGGTTCGACCGGGTGGACGAAGCGCGCCGGCCGATGAACGCCAACGCCGCCCGTAAAGCCTTTGTGGCCAACCGGGTCGGCGACTTTGCCATGGTCCTGGCCATGATCCTGGCCTTTTGGTCTTTCGGCTCGCTCGACTTTGACCGCGTCTTTAGCTCGGCCGAAGAGTTGGCCGGTGAAGCTATTCACTTCGGCAGTGTCGAGCTTTCCCTGGGCGTCGTCCTGACGGCCATCACCACCCTGTTTTTGATTGGGGCTACCGGCAAATCAGCCCAGATTCCGCTGTACGTCTGGCTGCCCGACGCCATGGCCGGCCCGACGCCCGTTTCCGCCCTCATCCACGCCGCCACCATGGTCACCTCCGGCATTTACCTCATCGTCCGCAGCAACGTCCTCTTCGAGATGGCCCGGGCCAGAGGCGTTCCGCTCCTTGGCGTTATCAGCTCGCCTGACCTGGTCGCCACCACCGGCGCAGCTACTGCCCTGCTGGCCGGCCTGATCGCCTTTACCCAGTTTGACATCAAGAAAGTGCTGGCCTATTCGACGATCAGCCAGCTCGGCTTCATGATCGCTGCCGCCGGCATGGGCGCTTACGTGGCGGCCATGTTCCACCTCATCACCCACGCCTTCTTCAAGGCCCTCCTCTTCCTCGGCTCCGGCTCGGTCATTCACGGCATGGAGCACGGCCATCACCACCTGGGCCACGATAGCCAGAGTGATGATGACCACCACGCCGAACGGTTCGACGCCCAGGACATGCGCACCATGGGCGGCCTGAAGGACAAAATGCCCTGGACCTACCGGGTTTACCTGGTTGGAGCGCTGGCCCTGGCCGGCATCTTCCCCCTGTCTGGCTTCTGGTCAAAAGACGAGATCCTGGTCCACGCCAACAGCCCGGAGAATAACTATCAGGTTATCTACTGGATTTTAACGGCCGCGGCCGTTTGCACCGCCTTCTACATGGGCCGGCAGTTGAAAATGGTTTTCTTCGGCGCGCCGCGCCACGAAGCGGCCAAGCACGCCTCGGAAAGCCCGCCGATTATCACCGTGCCGCTGGTCATCCTGGCCATTCTGGCTTTCTTCGGTGGCGTCTTGAACCTGCCTTACTTTGGTCAGGCGCCGGAGCACCCCGAAGGATCTTTCCTGATGTTGGAGCAGTGGCTGGAGCACTCCATTACGGCCATTGAACTCTCAGTTGGCGAAGAAGGAGAAGCGCTGCTGGATTTGCCCGAGACACCAAAAGCGTTTAACCTGGTTGTGGCCGGCATTTCCACCGGGCTGGCCGTGCTATCCCTGGGGCTGGCCATGGGCGTCGTCTATCGAAACCGGCCGCAAACGGCGGCCGAGCGAGACCCGTTACAAAGCACGCCCATCTGGTGGTTTAGCATCTTGCCGCTGAATACATTGTATATGCGCGGCGTCGTGCCCCTCTTTAACCGGCTGGCCCACTGGCTGGCCGAGACGATAGATGATCGCCTGTGGCACGATTTCTTCCACGACCGGCTCGTCCGCAACTCCTTTGTCTACGGGGCGCGCTTCGTCAACGACGTCTTTGATACCCGGGGCATTGACGGCCTGCTGGTCAACGGCAGCGGCCGGCTGGCCCGCTGGCTGGGCGACCAGTTCCGCACCACCCAGACCGGCTACGCCCGCAACTACGCCCTGGGGATCTTCCTGGGCGTGATTGCCTTGTTGGCTTATTTCCTGTTCTTTTAAGGAACACAGAGTACACAGAGCAGACACAGAGATTCACAGAGAGAACACGGAGTCGTTTTTCTCTGTGGTCTTTAAACACTATGAGGTGCCCTTTTCTAAATTTCGTGCAATTCGTGCAATTCGTGGCAAAAAGGTAAAAACCTATGAACGGCAACGGTCTTCTGACACTGGTCACCTTCTTCCCCCTGGTGGGCGTCCTGGCCATCTTGCTGCTCAAGCCCCTGGAGCGAGAGTCGGACCGGGCCATCCGGTCCATTGCCCTGGTCACGTCGCTGGTCACCTTCATCATCTCCCTGGTCGTCCTGGCCAACTTTGAGCCCAACGAGGGCGCGCTGCAGTTGCAGGATGGCCCGGTGGCCTGGATTCCTTCCCTGGGCATCAGCTATTATCTGGCCGTGGACGGTATCAGCATCCTCTTTCTGATGCTGACGACCTTCATTACCCCGCTGGCCATCTGGTCCTCCTGGTCGTCCATTGAGACCCAGGTCAAGCCCTACTACATCTTCATGCTCTTGCTGGAAGCGGGCATGACCGGCGTCTTCCTGGCCCAGGACCTCTTTCTCTTTTACATCTTCTGGGAATTCACCCTGGTGCCGATGTACTTCCTGATCGGCATCTGGGGCGGCGGCCGGCGCGTCTACGCCTCGATCAAGTTCTTCCTCTACACCATGGCCGGCTCGCTGCTGATGCTGCTGGCCATCCTCTACCTGGGCCTGACCGCCGACACCTTCTCCCTACCGGACTTGATTGCCGCCCGGGCAGAGTTCGCCCACGCCCAGAATCTTCTCTTCCTCGGTTTTGCCGTGGCCTTTGCCATCAAGGTCCCCATTTTCCCCTTCCACTCCTGGCTGCCCGACGCCCACACCGAAGCGCCGACGGCCGGCTCCATCATCCTGGCCGGCATCTTGCTGAAGATGGGCACTTACGGTTTTATCCGCTTCAATCTGCCCCTCTTCCCCGAAGCCTCACAATACTTCGCCCCGCTGATTGCCGTTCTGGCCATCATCGGCATCATTTATGGGGCCATCGTTTCCTTTGCCCAAAAAGACGTCAAGAAACTGGTTGCCTACTCCAGCGTCAGCCACCTGGGCTTCGTCATGCTCGGCATCTTCTCCCTCAACCAGGCCGGGCTACAAGGGGCCATCTTGCAAGGCATCAACCACGGCCTGAGCACGGGCGCCCTCTTTTTCCTGGTCGGCGTCCTCTACGAGCAGCGCCACACCCGGGAGATGGCCGCTTTTGGCGGCGTCTGGCGGGCCATGCCCATCTTTAGCGCCCTGTCGCTCATCGTCGTCCTGTCCAGCATGGGCCTGCCCGGGCTGAACGGCTTCGTGGGCGAGTTCACCATCCTGCTTGGCTCGATGGGCGCGATGGAGGCGCTGAGGCCGGCCCCCTGGATTTACACCGCCTTTGCCACCAGCGGCGTCATCCTGGCCGCCGTCTACCTGTTGTGGATGTTCCAGCGCGTCTTCATGGGGCCGCTGGACAACCCCGAAAACCAAAAACTGCGCGACGTCAACGGCCGGGAGCTGGCCATTTTCTTAGCTTTCCTGCTCTTCATCTTCTGGATCGGCATTGCCCCCAGCCTTTACTTCCGGTTGATGGACACCTCCGTCGCCAGCCTGGTCAACGAGTTGGGGGCGGCTGTGACAGCCGTGCGCTAAGTCTGGCGTTTTTAGGGCCGCCGGTTTTTGACTGGCCGGCGGCCGGAACTGCCTGGCCAGTCCTATAATCAGACCTGGTACAGACAGTTCCGCAATTTTGCCAAAGGCGCTTTTTCGTCTATACTGAGTGGACTGCTAAGAAGGCTGCATCCTCAAGGGATTGGGGTGATTTTAGGGATGCCTGGCCTTTCCGCAGAAACGGCCCTTGCCAGGAGCTGTTGTTTATGTTTGGTTGACTCACCCTGGCTAAGAAGGAGGTGACTGATCGTTCCCATTCAATTTCCCCAGCGCATTCCAATATCTAAAAACTTCTCCATGAACCAGATGATGCTTGCCTGAAGCGGCCGCTCTCGGTCGCCGATGGTCCAGGTTCATCATTTACCGTTGATCACTCCCTTCACCTGTGAAGGAGGCAGCCTAGCAAAAGGAGAAAAGCTACTAACATGACCAAACCAAGAGCCTTGATCATTTTGATTGTTTGCTTGCTATCTGTCAGCCTGTTCGTTGGTTTGCTGGCCAGAGCCGGCACGGCCGTGGCTCAGGATGGCCAGCCGGTGGTGCTTGAGCTGAGCGCCTCTGGCAGGGATTCCGATGCGCCGCCGGCCGCCATGCCCGAAGCGCCCGTTAACCTGGTTGTGGACGACGGCTCGGCTGAGAACGCTATTGGCCTGACGGCCGGTGGCCAGTTCATCTGGCTCAACCGCTTTACCCCGGCGCCCGCCGACTATCCTTTCTGCTTAAACGAGATTCAAGTCTTGTTCCGTAGTGGAGATGGTATCAACGTGAGTGAAGTCGTGGACCTGTACGTCTATGGCGACGCCGACGGCAACCCGGCCAACGGGGCCACACACATTGCCAGCGTCACCGGCGTGACGGTCCAGGCGTTGGACGTCTTTTCCGTTTATCCCACGGGTGGCATAGCCGTTAGCGGCCCCGGCGATACGCTGGTTGCTGTCGTCAACCGGACGGCCGGCACCGATCCCGGCGAATTCCCGGCCGCAATAGACCAGACGGCTACCCAGATGCGTTCCTGGGTTGGGCTGTACGGTGGCCCCCCGGCCGATCCGCCCACCCTGCCGGCGCCCACCTTCGGCACTATTGACTCCTTTGGTTTCCCCGGCAACTGGATGGTCCGTGGCCTGGGCGAGACAGGCGCTTGCCTGGGAGGCGCCGCAATTGCTGTTTCCAAGTCGCCGGATACCCAGACGGTGGTCAGTGGCGGCAACGCCAACTTTACCATTACGGTCACCAACACCGGCGGGATCACCCTGACCAACGTGACCGTGACCGATACCCTGGTGCCGGCCTGTAATTCGGCCATTGGCACGCTGGGCGTGGGGGCGACGAACACTTACAACTGCACCGACGTGGGTGTGACCAACAGCTACACCAACACGGCCGTAGCCGGCGGCCTTGGTGGCCAGACCCCGGTCTCTGCCAGCGACGACGCCCTGGTAACAGTCGTCCCGCCAACCAGCGTCTCCCTGAGCGACTTTGGCGCGACCAGGGTCGCCCTGTGGCCGCTTTGGCTCGGCGGCCTGGTCGTGGCTGTGCTTGGCGCTGGCGTTCTCCTGCGCCGCAGGCGAACGGTATAAAGAATCTTACTACAAGTAACGAGAAGGGCGTTCCTAATTTAGGAACGCCCTTTTTATTTATCGGATAAGAGAAATCTAGGAGTGCGGTTATGGCCGCTACGACCACACCTACACCTACGACGCCACCGGCAACCTGCTGGCCAAGGGCGGGGTGACCATGGGCTACAACAATAGCGCCCACCCCAACGCCGTCACCCACCTCAACGGCGTCCAGAAGTTCTGGTACAGCGACGCCAACGGCAACATGACCCAACGCAT
>JAKEFB010000075.1 GCA_022616275.1 Chloroflexota bacterium | reverse complement strand
TTTGATCTACTCCGGCGACACGTTCTTGGCCATCCAGCCGGCCGCTCCTCCCCCGTTTTCACATAAAACGCGGGAGAACCACTTTTACTTTATCGAAAACAATGTAGACCAGCGCAATTAGAAGAAGTCCCTCAATGGCTATAAAAAACATCAACCAATAAAAGAAATTCTCGACGCTTAAAAAGAGGCTGATTCCCACAAAGACCCAAGGCAACCATGATATAGCCCTGATAACGATAGTCAATGATACCTTAACTGCGGTTGGTATTTCTGCCTTTTCAAGAAAATATTTTAGATCGTCAAACATAGCTCCTTGCCTAATCAAACAACCTATACTGCTCCGCCGCTTTCTTTCCTACCTGCGCCTCCTTGAACGTCCCCTACTCTGGTGGCATTTTTATCTCAGCGCCCTTTAGTAGCTCCTCGGTTTTTGGAGAAAAGGATTTGTCAACTACTCATAAAGGGCAATAGTTGCCTTCAATCTATCCGCGTACTGGTAAATGTCATCCACGCTATTAATCGGAACTTTCTCTTCTTTACGGTCTTTATCAAACAGGCCCAGGTATTTTTGCGACCTGTTAAAATGAAGACGGCAAATAGGTTTGCGGTTGTTGTTGTCTAGCAGGATTCCAAAATAGCTCTGCGCATCTCGATGCACCATTCGCTTCGGGTCTACAATATCACGTAAGATTGCTTTCACTATGTAGTAACCCTCAAGCTCGTCCCCAGTTGTAACAACCACTGGCTCGGCTACTGCTACTTCCTCACTTGGTACACCTTCGCCAGGCTGTGACTTTTGTTCATTGGTGCGTTCCTCTACAAGCGCTGATTCAAGCCTCTGGCTGACCCGCTCGCTGATATATTGCTGAAAGGCCTGTTTAATCAGTGCCGTAAACTGCTCTTTTACAGGCTGGGTAATGATTCGTGGATAGACCTTGCGAGTGAAGTATCGCACCAGCTCATCAGAAGGCTCCTGCACCTCAGTTGCAATCTGCTTCTTAATCGCCCGCGTATATTTCAGTTCGCTGGCCGTCGTCATGATTTTGTTTACGTCAAAAGCCGGCTTGGTAAACTGCTTCAGTTCTTCTACTTGCCGGTCTTTGAAGTCCAACAGGTTGAATTCAAAGAAAGGAGTCGAGTCCAGCTTGTTGGGCGCTTCTAAATCCGTGAAGAACCGGTACATAATCCCATTCGTTAAAATTCCAAATCGGGCCTGGGTCACACTGAAGTACCGGTATAGTTGTGAAGCGTGGGCCACATCGAGATCATAGGTATGATGTTTGCACTCAAAAAGCATAATAGGCTGGCCATCTTTAAGAATGGCGTAGTCCACCTTTTCGCCCTTCTTAATGCCCACGTCTGCGTTAAGTTCGGGTGTAACTTCCGTGGGATCAAAGACGTTATACCCCAGGGCAGCAATAAACGGCATCACCAGGGCATTTTTCGTAGCCTCTTCAGTTTGAATATGCGCTAACTGCTTGGGGACCCGAGCCGCCAACTCACGAATTTTGTCTATGAAGTCCATCTCTCCCTCCAGGACAACACCACCAACCAGCTCACAGAGAAAAAGTATCAAACATATTATGCACCAGAATTTCCAAAAAAGCGACCAGGGAATTGCCGATACTCCATTGCGGCCGGTGGGGGTGGGGGTACAATTTGGGGGATTGTGCGGGGCGCGGGGGCGGACGAATAGCGCCCTAGTTGACAACGAAATACTGGAGTTATTAAGGGGTCTCGTCATGTCTTATACTTTGTCTGATGAGTGGCCACAAAGGTGTATCGCGGACTTTATTTCAGAAGCCAAATTGTCCGCACGGGACGGGAGGGGCTTTGCCTCAATGGTGACTATATTCACAGTTGTGCTGGCGGTCTCTGAGTCGGTTTTTCAAAAAAAAACTAAAAAGGGTAGAGGCCAGTTCAATGATGGCCAGCTCATAGAAGAATTTGTAAAGCAAATGCCTGATAAATCCTCTTGGTTTATTTGGACTGGTGCTAGTATGTCGGACACCGGCCTGGCTTATAAGTTGACAGAGGTCAGGAATGGGCTGGCACACGCTCTCTCGGTTCCAGAGGATGTAGGACTGATTAATAGCGTCGCCCATCTTCAAATGAATAACAAGGACCGCCTCCTCATCGGCACAACCCAGTTCGTAGACGCGGTAGAGGCAACGGTTGATAAACTAACAAAAAACAATCCTTCTGTTGTATTCGATCCTCTTAAGAAAGGCTCAAGAGGGCCTGCCGGAGGTCAAACAATCTCAATATCCGTAATCACCAATCCGAAATGAATATCTTTCCGCATTATCGCCGCTCTGGCCCGCCTTCCCCACGAAGGCGGGTCTTTTTCTTTGCCCCACGCCCGGCCCAAGTGCAACGTTTCATGTAACACCTATGTAGCAATTCATGTAACGAATCGCGCCACGCCAACGCGCCATTTCCGGCCGTCACAAAACGCAAAAACCGGCCGTAAACCCACACTTTCACGCCCCGAATCCGGCCCTCTTCTACAGAGGGTAGAGCTTGCAGACAGCCATGTGACCCGGTCTCGGACCAGTTATTAGTGGCCAATTCAGGCAGGGCAGCAAGGCCAAATAGGCCGCCACACCCCACACCCCTACACAACTACACAACTACATAGTACCGAAGTCACATCCATCTCTATATATGGCCCTGGAGCCTCAATCCCGGCGCCTGAAGCCACATATGGGACCCCACTCCCCTCTCCTTGTCCCCTTGTCTCCCCCTCTCCCCTCACCCCCCGCCACCCCCTCCCAGAGGTAGCGCCCCAAAAACCCCGTCAAGATGCGCATCCCGCATCCGCTACCTCCTGTAGCAAGATGCGCATTTGCCCGGCCAAATGCGCATCTTGAACTCCGCCCTTCCGCCTTTATCCCCCACATCCACCCCTAAACTGCCCATTTTACCCCCTCACACCCCCCACAACCCCCCATTTAGCCCTTCTCCCCCCACCACGGCCGAGGGTACTATAAAAAATAGTTATTTTTGATCATCTTCATCTATTCCTTATATCAATACCCTTTCATTCATTCAATCATCATCAACACACATCCCCTCCCTCCCCCTCTCCCCCTCACCTTGTCACTGGTCCAGGCTTTGCCCTGGACACGTCACCCCCTCTCCCTCTAGCCTGAATAACTCCCTCTCTTCAATAACTTTTCTCTCCTTCAACCATCAACAGAAGCGCCGGCCACCCAAAACCTCTCATTAATCCGGTCTTATATTTTTAATTGCACGTTGTATAGATTCGCATAGGCGCCACCCAAGGCGATTAACTCTTCATGCGTTCCTTGTTCATCAATCCCATTATCAGTTAATACAAAAATTCTTTGGGCATTTCTGACTGTTGACAAACGATGGGCTATGACAACTGTTGTGCGATTGTCCGTTAACTTCTCCAATGAATCTTGCACGGCTTTTTCACTCTCATTATCCAGAGCGCTTGTCGCTTCATCAAAAATGATAACGGGTGGATTTTTTAAGAAAACGCGCGCAATACTCAACCTTTGCTTTTGCCCTCCCGATAATTTTACGCCACGCTGACCAATATCTGTATCATATCCATCCGGTAACTCCATAATAAAATCATGGGCATTCGCCTTTTTGGCTGCCTCAATGATTTCTTCCTTACTTGCATCAAGTTTACCGTAGCGGATATTGTCTGAGACTGTCCCGGCAAACAAATAGACATCTTGCTGAACAATACCTATATTCCTTCTTAATGAGCCTAAGCTAATATCCCTGATATTCCTACCATCAAGCAGTATTTTCCCCTCATTTATTTCATAAAAACGAGGAATTAAAGAGCATAAGGTTGTTTTACCGACGCCTGAAGACCCCACTAAGGCAATGTATTCTCCAACTTTTATATCCAGAGATATGTTCTTCAGGACATAGTCATAGTCGTCTTTATACTTGAAACTTACATCTTTAAATTCCACATTTCCCTGAACATGCCTGAGTTCAATTGCATCGGCCGCGTCTTGGATGTCTGGCTCCACCTCCAAAACTTCCATAAATCGGTCAAACCCGGTAATTCCTTCCTGATACAGCCTGGTGAAATTACTAAATCTCTTGATTGGTTCAATGAGGATGCCAATATATAACAAGAATGTCAGTAAATCAGCCAGATCCAAGGAAGCATTCACAATCCCAACTCCACCAAAGATGATAACAGCAATGGTCATGAGCTGTATGAACACCATCATCCCTTCATAAAAGTATGCCTCACTCTTATATTCATCTCTTCTGCTGTCAACAAAGCGACTGTTTTCGTAAGCAAATTTCTTTTTTTCAGTTTTTTCGTTGGTGAATGACTTTACAACTCGGATGCCGGAAAGCGTATCTTCAATTTGTGCGTTGATATCGCCGATTCTATCCTTGCTTTTTCTCATTGCCCTCTTCATTTTCTTATTGAAATAGAACGCGTAAACCGCCATGATTGGCAAAAAGAGAAAGACGAGTAAGGTAAGCTCCACATTGATTTTGATCAGAATAATGAACGCGCCGACAAAATTCAATAACGAAATGACGATGTCTTCAGGGCCATGATGGAATAATTCGGAAAGCGCAAACGAATCATTTGTGATCCGCGTCATTAACTGACCTGTCTTTTGTTCATCATAAAAACGAAACGACAGTTTTTGATAATGTTCAAATAATTCACCCCGCATATCGCTCTCCATCATCGCCCCCATCATATGCCCCCGATAGTCAACAAATGTGTTACACACCGCATGAACGATAACCAATACCAGCATCACCGCGCCCATCATATAGATTTGGTTGAGCGCATTGGGCATATTTCCTGCTAATACATTTTTGGTGATGTATCTTGCGCATAATGGGAGTATCAATGTAATTGCCGATACAATAAACGCAGATGCCATGTCTGCAAAAAACAATCCTAGATACGGTTTGTAATAAGACAAAAATTTCTTGCTTCGAGAATTCATAAAATTTCCCCTCGATTATTTTGGCGGGCTAAATGATTGTCACCCGCCAAACTTTGTATACCATTTCAAAATAAAACGGCCACGGGTACGCCTACCCGTGGCCGTTTCAGGTACAGAAAAGAAAAGTCACGGGCAAACCGAAGCTATCCCGTGACCCTCGTATCTATGTTCCAATTGGAACAAAAAAAGGTCACAGGGCAAACGCGCCTGTGACCAAAGTCTCTCTAACAGTGGAAAGCCGTGACGGCTTTATACGTCCTTAAGCGGAGGCGTGGAGAGACAAAGGCATTCTGCGCTGCCCCGTAAGCGGGATAGATTGATCAGCCTTGCCATGTACCCACCTCCTTTCTGTGATAAATGAACTGACAGATTCATTACAATAAAGCCATCGTAGCGAATCTTGTCTCCGTTTAGACGTGGAGATTATCCAAGAGATTGAGCATCTCGTCAAGCCGCCGCTGAAGGTAAGCGCGCTCAGCGCTATGTCGCCAGCGTGCCATAGAGCGCCGCCAGAACACGCCCGTGTTCTTCGCGGAAGGTCGTTTCGATCTGTGCCGCTGCGGTCATCCCTGACTTTGTACACCCCTCAGTTACTTCGACAACGTCCCGGAGTAGCCATATAATTACCGGTAGCCGCTGCCTCGCCTGACGCCGCGCCCCGGCGAAGTTTCGTGTAAAAGGAGTGTGGCGCCCGCTGTTCCAGGCCGCCACGGCCACCTTCAACCCCAAATCGGCGACGAAGGTCAACGTGGCCAACGCCACCCGCGGCCCGTTGCTGCTCATCTCCAGCGCGCAAGACAACACCGTCCGGCCGGTGCTGGTCAGGAGCACGCTCAAAGCGTATCGTAAGTCGCCGGCGGTGACAGAGTTCAAGGAGTTCGCCGGCCGCGGCCACTCGTTGACCATAGACAGCGGCTGGCGGGAACTGGCCGAATACTGCTTGACCTGGCTGCAGGCCAGGCAGCTCTGAATTGTGCCAGTCCTTCTTGCTTCAAATAAAACGCCACCGGGTCAGCCCCGGCAAATAGTACGGCCCTTCAAGAAAACTGCAAAGTTCCTTGAGCACTTCCTACAATCCGCGTTAATCAGCGCCCCATTTTTACAAGAATAAAATACTGGTTAGCCTTTGCGTCTTTGCGTCCTTGCGTCCTTGCGTTAAATTATTCCCCGATGAATCTGTCGTCCACCCCTAAAGCCAACCTGATCGGCGCCCCACAATACATCCCAATCGTTGGGCTCTTCCTTGGCGGACTCGTATTCTTAATCATTTACGGCCCTAAGATCCTGAACCCCACCTTCATCGCCTGGACCATGGACGGCGACGCCGCCCAACACTTCCTGGGCTGGCACTTCTTTCGCTCAGAGCCCTGGACGTTCCCCATCGGCGCCATCAAATCATACCTGTATCCCCACGGCACAAGCCTCGTTTACACCGACTCCATCCCTTTACTGGCTATTCCTTTGAAGCTCCTGTCCCCCCTTTTGCCGGCCGTTTTTCAATACCACGGCCTGTGGCTGTTATTAGCCTATGCCTTACAGGGCTATTTCTCAACCCTGCTACTAAGGCGAATAACCAACAATCCGCTTCTCATCTTCCTGGGCGCCCTCTTCTTCCTGCTCTCACCTGTTCTGGTCCAACGCGCCAGGGTCCATGAATCATTGGCCGGTCATTGGATAATAGTGGCCTCCTTATATCTCTACTTTCAAGCAAATAACTTCACTTACCGGATGAAGTGGCTCATTTTATTGATAGTGGCTGCAATGGTTCATTTTTATCTATTAGTCATGGCTTCAATCATTTTCTCAGCGTACCTCCTGAGACAGGTAATAGAAAACCACAAGAAAATAACGCTTTCTGTTATTACCTTTTCCACGACAGCGCTCATAGCAACGGCAATTTCCATGTGGCTGGTCGGTTACTTTGTGATTGACATTCGCTCTATTGATTCCGGAGGGTTTGGCAATAACTCCATGAATTTGCTCTCTCCCTTAAACGCCTCGCCAATTGACAATCTGGTTGGCAACTTTGTATTTCTAAAACCTTTTCCCTTGGCCACAACCGGCCAACTCTTCGAGGGCTTCAATTACCTTGGTTTTGGCCTGTTGCTATTAATCTTATTTGCTGCCTATGGCTTCATACGCCAAAAAGATATTTTTTCGGCCGGGAGGTATCTACCCCTAATCCTGGTTGGCTTTGCATTATTAGCCATATCCCTTTCTAATAAAATAACGTTGGCCAACACGGTGTTGCTTGAAATTAAGCTGCCTTACGTCATCGAGAAAGGGTCAGGTATCGTCAGGTCCAGCGGCCGAATGTTCTGGCCCATCTCCTATATGTTGATGTTGGCCGCCCTTACCATCGTTATCAAATACAACTCCCCCAAAAGAGCCAGCTTACTTCTCCTGGTATTCGTTGGCTTTCAGGTGGCCGACTTATCTCCCTGGTACCGAAATGTTCACTTCGATGAAATGTCCTGGGATTTGCCTTTAAGATCTCATCTGTGGAACCAGCTAATGGAAAACGCTGACCATATTGTTTTCGTGCCTCCGAATACCTATGATGCCGATATTGTCCCTTTTGCACTACTGGCAGCCACTCATGGCAAAACCATCAATGTTGGCACTGCCGCCCGAACCAATAATGAAGCGAGAGAAAAATATCGGGCAGCTTTGCTCCAGGAATTCAACGAAAGGAACATCAAAAGTAACACGCTATATATCATTAGAGATGAAGCGTACTTGTTTACGCCAACGCCTTCTTCAGCTTTCAGTTGGGGCATTTTGGATGGGTATGCGATCATTGCTCCCAAAATGGACTCGCTTGAACTGACGCCCTGGCCGAACTGAACCCAAAGTGATGGCTCCCTGGGGCTCCCTGGGAGAGCCAGGGAAGGCCTTGCCATCAGGCCGGACAACATTCGACGACAAAGTAGCCGGATGATTGCCGTTCAGCAGCCAGCACCGCCAACCCCGCCTCACGGGCCAGCTCCTGGAACTCCTTGACGGTGCGGTGCTTGCCGCCCAGCAGGACCATCTCTATCATGAGTTCTCTGGGCGCGCCGTCCGGTACGACGCCGCCCAGGACGACAACCCGACCGTTGGGGCGCGCTGCCTGAGCACAGCGGCTCAGGATCGCCGTCGCTTCACGGTCGGGGAAGTCGTTCAGGATTCCCTTTAGTAGATAGAGGTCGGCGCCGGCCGGCAGGGGGTCGAAGAAGCTCTGCCCGGCCGTCGTAACTCGCTCAGTCACACCGGCCGCCCGGAAGATCTCTCCAGAGCGAGCCACGGTCCTGAGCTGATCAACCAGCGTCCCGCGAATGTGAGGCCGGGCACGAAGGATCTCCGCCAGCATCGCTCCCGTACCCCCGCCAACGTCAACGACAGTCCGCACCGGCTCCCAACCCCCGGTGATGTCGAACTCCGGGTTAGGCGTGCCATGTCCGGCCGGCCCGATGAGGTCGTCGAAGCTCGCGCCAATGTCTGGATGGGCGTTCAAGTCCTCCCAAAAAGGCCGGCCGAAGCGTTCGTGGTAGGCGGATTGGCCTGTTCGGACATAGGTGAGGAGGGTGCCCCAGGCGTGGGCGAAACGGCCGCCGAGGCCATCCAGGTCAAGGCTAAGCCGCACCATTGGATGGAGCAACTGGCGGGCAGCTTCATTCAGCGCAAAACGGCCAGGAGCCGGTTCTTGAAACACGCCTTTTCCCACCAGGTAAGTGAGCACCCGGTGTAGGGCATAGGCGTCGCAGCCGGCGGCCGTGGCCAGGTCAGCAATTTCGCTCATGCCGGCCTCAATGTGGTCAGCGATTCGCAGCGTCGCCACGACGTGGACACACCAGGGAGTACAAAGATCACTCAGCGTGAAAATATTCGCCTGTTCTTGCTTTGGCATACGATCACCTCAAACGTCGTCTCAGAAGTCACGGATGGTTCGCCTACTAGGAGCCACTGGGGTTCTCGGGTCCAGTGACCAGCTCGCCCTGTCTTTCGACATCGGCGATGAACCCTCCCCACCCCTTAGCCGACGTGGCGCTTGCCGGAAACGTCACAACGATCAGGCGAACCGGCCCCTCGCTCCGAATCGTGTAGCCGTGCTCAATTCCCTGCGGAAGATAGATAAAACCTCCCTCGCCGACGTCGAAGGACTCGCCCCCACAGCGGAAAGTGAGTTCACCCTTGAGGACGTAGAAGATCTCGTCTTCCGTGGGGTGGGTATGATCAGGTGGCTCTTCTCCCTTTTGAGTTGTGTACTCTATGAAGGCTGCTCCACGGCCGGGATGCAACTCGCCGGCTTTAACCGTAAAGTCAATGTCGTACCGGTACGTCCAGCCTTCACCAGACTTCAATGCGTAAGGGTGCATGCCAATCTCTCCCAAACAATGCAGACATCTGTTCTACATTATAGGCAAATGTAGAACAGATGTTACGAAATATATTGGTCATAACGGCCTGTCCGGAATGGCGTTACGGATAAAATCAACCAGCCCGTCAATTGAAACGTTTTTGTCCAGATAACCAAGCGCGCCGATGGCTTTGGCTTTGTCGCTATAGAGATGGTCGTCCGAAGCGCTGAGCAGGAGAATACGGGCCTGGGGGAAGCGGCGGAGAATTTCTTCCGTGGCCTCGAAGCCGCTCATGTCGGGCATGTGCATGTCCATGAGGACGAGGTCGGGCCGGCGCTCGCCGTAGAGGCGGACTGCTTCGGCGCCGTCGGCCGCCTGGGCCACCACTTCCAGGCCGGCCTCTTCCAGGTGGAAGGCCAGGGCGTCAAGCAGCGGGAGGTGGTCGTCTACGATCATGATTCGAATGGATTTGGTGTTGTTCACGTGGGTATTGCCTCCAACAGGGAACGCTGTGCTTGAAGCGGCCGCAACGGTAGCGTGACTCCTGCCATTATAGCAAGAACCTCCCTTTTAAACGGCGCGTTTACGATAGATGGTGCGAATGACTTCCACCAGGGTGGTCACCGGGTCGCCTTTGTTGAGATAGGCCAGGGCGCCGGCAGCTTTGGCCCGGTCGGCGTACGGTTGGCCTTTGAAAACGCTCAGCGCCAGAATACACGCCTGGGGGAAGCGGTAGAGTATTTCCTGTGTGGCCTCAAAGCCGTCCATATTGGGCATGTCCAGGTCCATAACCACCACGTTGGGCTGATGTTCGGTGTACAGTCGAATGGCCTCCACCCCGTCGGCCGCCTGAGCCACCAGCTCCAAGTCGGCGAAGCGTTCCAGGTAATGGGCCAGGCTTGCCCGGTACCGGTCGTGGTCGTCTACAAGCATGATCCGGATCGGTTGGGTGTTTTCCATACCGGTTATGATAACAAGAATCAGGAGTGCGGTAAACAGGGCGCTCATTTTTCTTGTACCCCCGGCCGGTCCCGTGCTACTATTCACCGACTGCGTCGTTGCCTGTTTGCGCGAGGTGACTCACCGTGTTGGCAAAGAAACCAATTATTTTTGGCGTGGCCGGCGGGACGGCGTCGGGGAAGACGACGGTTGCCCAGGCTATCCTGGACGTTGTAGGCGCGTCACAGGCCACTTACCTGCCGCACGACGCTTACTACCGGGATATGAGTTATTTACCATTGGCAGAACGGGCCAGGCTGAATTATGATCATCCTGATTCCCTGGAGACGGAACTGCTGATTGAACACGTCAAACAGTTGTTGGCCGGGCAACCGGTTCACGTGCCTGTTTACGACTTTACCACCCACCGGCGGACAGCAGAGACACGGCTGGTCGAGCCCAGCCCCATCATCCTGATTGACGGCATACTCATCTTTACCAATCGCGAGTTACGTGAGTTAATGGACATCAAAATCTACGTGGACACCGACGCCGACGTGCGTTTCATCCGGCGCTTACAGCGAGACATGGAGGAACGCGGCCGGTCGCTGGACTCGATTATCGGGCAGTACCTGGAGACGGTCCGGCCGATGCATCTCGAGTTTGTCGAGCCCAGCAAGCGCTACGCCGACGTCATCATCCCCCACGGCGGGCTGAACCGGGTAGCGATGGACATGGTTGTATCGCGGTTGTTGGCGTTGTTGGGATAAAGGGAAACACAGAGATACGGTGGATAAAAACCGGGAAGTAATACAAGAGCGGACAGGGGTGCGGATTCACCCCACGGCTGAAGTGTCGGCCGAGGCGGTAATTGGCGAGGGCACGTCTATCTGGCACCAGGCCCAGGTGCGAGAGCGGGCGCGGATCGGCCGGAACTGCATCCTGGGTAAGGGAGTGTACGTGGATTTTGACGTGACGCTGGGCGACAACTGCAAGCTGCAAAACGGCGTCTCTGTCTATCACCCGGCGACAGTAGAAGACGGGGTCTTCCTGGGGCCAGGGGTGATTGTAACTAATGACAGGCGGCCGCGGGCCGTTAATCCTGACATGAGCTTGAAGAGCGACGCCGATTGGGAGGTGTCGCCGGTCTGGATTGGCCAGGGCGCGGCAATTGGCGCGGGTAGCGTTCTTTTGCCGGGCGTGAAAGTCGGCCGGTGGGCGATGGTCGGGGCTGGATCGGTGGTGACGAAGGACGTACCTGATTACGCCCTGGTCTTGGGTAGCCCGGCCCGCCAGGCCGGCTACGTCTGTCCCTGCGGGACCACGTTGGTCCAGGAAACACCGGACGATTACTGCTGCTCCCAATGCGGCCGCTGCTTCCGCTTCGACCGGGCCGGCGGAAAGTTGACGCCTGTTCAAAGTTAACTGCCGAGATGTAGAGAGCGCCGAGAGGGTAAACAAAGAGAAAACTCTGCGCCCTCCGCGCCTCTGCGGTGAAAATACAATGGAGTTGCCAGTTTGATACCGATTTCCAAACCTTACATTGGCGAAGAAGAAAAACAGGCAGTGCTGGCCGTCCTGGATTCCGGGATGCTGGCCCAGGGGCCGCGCGTGGCCGAGTTTGAGGAACGTTTTGCCGCCCTGTGTGGCGTCCGCCAGGCGGTGGCTACCTCCTCCGGCACAACGGCGCTCCACCTGGCCTTGCTGGCCCACGGCATCGGGCCGGGCGACGAAGTCATTACCTCGCCCTTCACCTTTATCGCCTCGGCCAACAGCATTTTGTTTACCGGGGCGACGCCTGTCTTTGTAGATGTGGACGAAGAAACATTCAACCTCAATCCGGCGCTGGTCGAGGCGACCGTTACCCCCCGGACCAGGGCGATTATGCCGGTCCACCTGTACGGCTACATTTGTGATATGGACGCCTTGCAGGCTATTGCTGGCCGGTACAACCTGGCCATTATCGAGGACGCCTGCCAGGCGGTTGGGGCGACGTTCCAGGGCCTCAAGGCAGGTAGCTTTGGTACTGGCGTCTTCAGCCTCTATGCCACCAAGAACGTCATGTCGGCCGAGGGAGGCATGATTACGACGAACGATGAAGCTATTGCCGAACAGTGCCGCCTGCTGCGCAGCCATGGGATGAAACGCCGCTATTACTATGAGACGTTGGGCTATAACTTCCGCCTGACCGATTTACAGGCGGCTATTGGCCTGGCTCAACTGCAGCGGCTGGAGAGGTTTACCGAGCGCCGGCGGGCCAATGCCGCTTACCTGACCGCTAACATTCATTCGGTTATAACCCCCAGGGTGAAGGACAGCTACGGCCACGTCTGGCACCAGTACACCGTCCGGGTGGGTGGCGGCCGGGACCGGGACGCGGCCGTGCGCCGGTTGAACGAGGCCGGCATTGGCACAGGTGTGTTTTACCCCGTCCCTGTTCACCAGCACGATCACATCCGCCAGGTCGTGGGCGACGTTCGCATGCCGGTGGCCGAACGACTGGCCCGGGAAGTTATTTCCTTGCCGGTACATCCGCTGTTGAGCCAGGATGACCTGGAAACCATTGCGGCCGGGGTCAACCGGCTATGACGCTCAAGGTGGCGGTCATCGGCGTGGGCGCAATGGGACGCAACCACGCCCGCGTGTACGCCGACATGTCCGAAGTGGCGTTGGTCGGGGTGGCCGACGTCAACGAGACGGCCGCGGCCGAAGTCGCCCGCCGCTACGGCGGCCGGGCCTACGCCGATTACCGGGAGTTGTTGGACGAACAGCGGCCGGATGCAGTTACCCTGGCTGTGCCCACCGTGGACCACCTGGAAATGGCCCTGGAAGTCATTCGGCGGGGCATTCACCTGCTAATTGAGAAACCAATCGCCTTCACCGTGGCCGAAGGGCAGGAGATTATCCGGGCGGCCAGGCAGGCTGGCGTTAAACTGATGATTGGCCACGTGGAGCGCTTCAATCCGGCCGTGCTGGCCCTCAAGGCGCGCCTGGCCGACGGCGAACTCGGCCGGGTCTTCCAGATCGACGCCCGCCGGCAAGGGCCTTTCCCGGACCGGGTCAAGGATGTCGGCGTGGTCATTGACCTGGCCGTACACGACCTGGACGTGATGCGCTACATCACTGGGGCGGAGGTGGCCCGCGTCTTTGCCGAAACGGAGCGGCGGATCCATAGCACGCGGGAAGACCTGCTCTCCGGCCTGGTGCGACTGGCCGACGGCACCGTTGGTACGTTGACCATTAACTGGCTGACGCCGACCAAAATTCGCGAGTTGTACGTGACTGGCGAGCTGGGCATGTTCCGGGTGGATTACCTGACCCAGGACCTCTACTTCTTTGAGAACGCCGACGCGCCGGTAGGCGACTGGCCGTTTCGCGTCTTGCGCGGCGTCAGCGAGGGGCGGATGATCCGCCACGTAATCCCCAAACGGGAACCGTTGCGCATTGAGCAGGAATCCTTTCTGGCGGCCGTCACTGGGGAAATACCCATCGCCGTCACTGGTGCGGATGGATTAAAAGCCCTGGAGCTGGCCCAGGCCATTGTGAATTCTGGGGTGGAGCACCGCGTCGTGGAACTAGGAGACGATTGAAGAAGAGAGGGCGATGCTGTTAGCTGAGTTGCGAGGCAAGATAGAGAATAAACAGGCTGTCCTGGGCGTCATTGGCCTGGGCTACGTCGGCCTGCCGGTGGCAGCGGCGTTTGCCCGGGCCGGCTTTCGGGTAATTGGGGGGGACATCAGGGCTGAGCGAGTGGCGCTCATCAACGCCGGCCGCAGTCCAATTGAGGGAGACGAACCAGGGCTGGCTGAGTTGCTGGCCGAAGTGACTGCTGCCGGCCGGCTACGGGCGACCACAGACTATAACGAACTAAAGCCGGCCGACGCGGTCTTGATTAACGTGGAGACGCCGGTAGACGATGACCACCGGCCCCGTTACGCGGCTCTAAAGGCTGCCTGCCGCGCCCTGGGGCCGGTGTTGAAAGACGGGGCGCTGGTCATTGTCGAGTCTACCATTGCTCCGGGTACGATAGACACCATCGTCCGGCCGTTGCTGGAAGAGTGTACCGGCCGGGTAACCAACGACGGTTTTTACCTGGGAGCCTGCCCGGAGCGGGTGATGCCCGGCCGGCTGTTGAGCCACTTGCGGGCGATGAGCCGGGTCTGCGGCGGCAGCACGCCGGAGACGGCCGAAACGATGGTTGCCCTTTACCGGCACGTGGTCGAGGCAGAGCTGGACGTGGCCGACCCGGTCACGACCGAGTTGGTCAAAACGGCCGAGAACGCCTATCGCGACGTGCAGATCGCCTTTGCCAACGAGGTCGCCCTGATTTGCGAGGTAGTCGGCGCGGACGTGTGGCGGGTGCGCGAGCTGGTCAATAAAGTGCCATCCCGGCACATGCACCTGCCGGGGGCCGGCGTGGGCGGGCACTGCATTCCCAAGGACCCCTGGCTGCTGGCTCACGGCGCGGCCGGCAAAGCCCCGGTGCGGCTGATCCCCCAGGCCCGGCTGGTCAACGACAGCATGCCCATGCACGTGGCCGATTTGACCCTGGCGGCTTTGCAGGCGGCCGGCGTCAATCCAGGCCAGGCCCGCGTCCTGGTCCTGGGCTATGCCTACCTGGAAAACAGCGACGATAGCCGCAACAGCCCCAGCCAGGCGTTGGTGGCCCAACTGGGTGGCCGCGTTCAGGAGGTGCGCATTCACGATCCCTGGGTGCCTGGCTATCAGGGAGAACTCTTGACGCTGGCTGCCGGCTGCGACGCGGCCGTGGTCATGGTCGCCCACCAGGCCTACCGCCAGCTCCACCTGCCGGAGTTGAAAGCCATGTTGCGGACGCCGGTGCTGATAGATGGCCGGCATGTGTTTGAGCGATCCCAGGCAGAGGCGGCCGGGCTGTTGTACCGGTGTGTCGGTCAGGGGAACAACAGGGCGTAGGGGGCCATGTACAAAGAGAAGCAGTTGGGTGTGGTCGTACCCGCTTATAACGAAGAAAAGCTAATTGGCGTCACCATAGAAAGTATTCCTAACTTTGTGGATTACGTTGTCGTGGTGGACGATTGCAGCCGGGACGGGACGGCCGACTGTGTCCGGCAGCGCCAGGCCACCCAACCGGAGCGCCTGATTCTTATCCGGCACGAGGCTAACCAGGGCGTGGGCGGCAGCATCGCCACTGGGTACACGTGGTGTCGCGATCACGAAGTGGACGTGGCCGTCGTCATGGCTGGCGACGCCCAAATGGACCCGGCCGATTTGCCGGCCCTGCTCGATCCAGTGGTGGCCGATGAGGTGGACTATACTAAGGGCAACCGGCTCTTTACCGGCGACGCCTGGAAAATCATCCCCCGGATGCGCTACCTGGGCAACTCCCTGATGTCGCTGCTGACCAAAATTGCCTCTGGCTACTGGCACGTGGCCGACTCCCAGTCCGGTTACACAGCTATCAACTTGAGAGCCCTCAAGACCATTGACTGGGACAAGATGTACAAACGCTACGGCCAGCCCAACGACTTGCTGGTTCGGCTGAACGTTTACAATTTCCGCGTGCGGGATGTGCCGGTCCGGCCGGTGTACAACATCGGTGAAAAAAGCGGCATCAAGCCGCTGCGGATGATTCCCAAGCTGTCCTGGCTGCTGTTCAAGCTGTTCTTGTGGCGGATGAAGGAAAAGTATATCATCCGCGATTTTCACCCCTTACTCTTTTTTTACACAATGGGAACGGCGCTGTTCATACCAGGCTTTGGCCTGGGCGTTTATCTGTTGATAAAACGAATTCTGGTCGGGCCGGTTGCGGATACGAGCGCCTTGTTTGCCGCTTTCCTGGTGATTATGGGTTTGCAAATGTTGTTTTTTGCCATGTGGTTTGACATGGATTACAACAAAGAGTTGCGATGAGCCGTGATTTTACGCTGGCCAAATACGCCCGGCTCTGCCAGGCGATCCAACAACTGGCCTGCCCGGTAATGACCATGTGCCAGTTCCTGGAAGCTGGCCAGCCGCGGCATATGCTGGTTGTTCTGCGGCACGATATAGACCGCTCTCTGGCCAGCGCCGTGCGGATGGCTGAGCTGGAATCCGGGTACGGCATTCGGGCCACTTACTACGCCCGGGTCACGCGCTCGGTTTTTCGCCCGGCCGGGCTCAAAAGGCTGGCCCAACTGGGCCACGAGGTTGGTTACCATTACGAGGTTTTGGCCAGGGCCAGGGGAGATCACCAGAAGGCCATCCAGAAATTTGCTGAAGAGTTGGCTTTGTTCCGCCAGGTTATCCCAGTAACGACCATCAGCATGCACGGCAGCCCGCTGTCCCCCTGGAATAACCTGGATTTATGGCAAACAGTAGATTTTGCCGCCTACGGACTGTTGGGTGAAGCGTATTTGAGCGTGGATTACTCGGAATTACATTACTTTACCGATACCGGCCGCACTTGGGACGCAACCCGCTACAACATCCGGGATCGCGTCGCCTCGCGCCATTCACCTACCCCAGTTCATTCAACAGACGACTTGATCAGCTTTTTGACTGGCGTGGCAGACCGGCCGGTGCTGCTCAACACTCACCCTAATCGGTGGACAACCGGCCTGCTGGCCTGGAGCACCAATGCGACGGCCGATTGGCTGATAAACCAGGTGAAGTGGCTTGCGGCCCGGTTTCATAGGAAGTTCAACATTGGTTAGCCATTGTTGTATCTGTGGGGCTGAGGCGTTTGTCCAACTTTACGACAAGCGGCCGGAACGCTACCTGCAACTGGAACAAACTTACCATATTGTTCGTTGCCAACAGTGTGACCTGGTTAGCGTGGCCAATCCACCGGCCGCAGAGGAACTCCCCAGATTATATGATGAGACCTTTTTTAGTACGGCGCAACAGCAGGTAATGAGCACCACCGTCATTAAGAACGCCAAACGCCGCCTGGCTCTGTTACAAAAGTACCAACCACAGGGAAGGTTGTTGGACGTGGGCTGTGGCCAGGGCAATTTTTTAAGCATAGCCAACCACCTTTACCAAGGGATTGGTGTAGATATATCGGAGTATGCGGTTCGCCATGGCCGGGAAGCGCTTGGGTTAGATTTGAGAAGTGGCGATTTTCTCACCATGGATTTCGCCGGCACAACCTTTGAGCTTATTACCATGTGGGATTTCATTGCCCATGTGCTCAATCCTTGCGCTTATTTAGAAAAAGCATACGATCTTCTGTCACCCAACGGTTTCCTGGTGCTCACGACCGGGGACATAGGCAGCGTGAGCGCCCGCTTGTCTGGAAAGCGTTGGCATTTGATGATCCCGCCCAAGCATCTACACTTTTTCAGCACAGCCACGATTCGCCAGGCGCTGGAACGGTCTGGGTTTCGGAATATCGTTATCATGTGGCCTGGTAAGTACGTGCCGCTGGAGTTCATATTAACCAAGCTCGGCCGAATGGTTGACTGGGTGTGGCTGGAAAAACAGAAGTGGCCACGGTTTCTGCCGCAAGCCCTTTACGTGAACCTTTTCGACATTATGACGGTGTTAGCCAGGCGGTGATAAGAACGGACGACACGCACCACAACCAGCGGGAGGAGGTCCGGCCGAACGTAGTACTTATTCTTTCTACCGGGCGGACAGGGACAAGATCGCTGGCTCATTTTCTACATACCTGTTTCACTGATGTTTCCGCTTATCACACCACACCTTATTCCAGGCTGTTTAACGTTCTGGGGAATCTCTATCGGGGTGGACTGTTCCCAGAGCGGGGACTGATCCTGCTCTGGGAACGGCTGAAAAGGCAGGAGGTTGAAACGTGCTCCACTCCCTTTTTTGTAGACTCAAATCCACACCTTTTTGGTATGCTTCCGCTGGCAAATAAACTCTACCAACATTTAAAGATTGTCCATGTTGTACGTGACCCACGCACTTACGTACGATCCCATCTCAACTGGGCTAGACACCGCCCGGCAAGTTTTGTGGCTAATTATTTCATTCCTTTCTGGCAGCCCAACGCGTTCTTACTGGGTGAAATGGGCCTGGAAGAATGGCTTGGCCTGTCCAGGTTTGAGCGGTATTGCTGGGTATGGGCATTTAAGAATCGAGACATTGAGTCACTGGCTGGTTCTGATGTGCCTTATTATCAAGTGCGATTTGAGGCTTTATTTGGCGCGGCCGAGGCAGAGGAAACAGTCAATTCGTTGTTGGCATTTATGGGGCTTCCCAGGGTTGCGGGTGTGGGTGCCCAATTGGCGCAGCCAATGAATGAAACCAGGAAACGTTCCTTCCCCGCCTGGCAGCACTGGCCGCCAGAGTGGTGTTACCGGCTGGACAAATGGTGCAGCCCGTTAATGAACCATTACGATTACGGCCGAGAAGCGGACTGGCAGGAAAAGGTGGCGCTTGGGCAGAAGGTATGAACCGGCGTAGAGTGACAACCATACTCAGCGTAGCTTTATCCCTGGCTGTCGTTCTCTACGTGGTCGGCAAATTGGATTGGCAGAGCGTTGGGCAGATATTTCGCAGCCTGCGCTGGGGCTGGCTGGGTGCGGCGCTGGTGGTATTCATCGTCAATTATGTGCTGCGCACGCTGCGTTTTCAGGCGTTGATTTATACGCAGCGCATGCCATTCCGGCAATTGATGGGCGTAACCAGCCTCTATGGCATGTACAATTACCTCTTGCCGGCCAAGAGTGGCGAGTTTTCGTATCTCTATTTACTGAACCGGCACTGGCGACTGTCCCTGACGGAAGGAACGACGACCCTGTTTGTGGCTCGTTTTTTTGACTTTGCCGCGATTGCTTTGTTTTTGCCGGCCGTTCTCTTGGTTTTCTGGCAGCGCTTGCCAGCCTGGATGGTCATTGCGTCGGTAATCTTCTGCCTCTTCATGTACCTGGCGACGGGATTAGGCATGTGGTTTTTACGCCGCCACCCACCACCGGCCGCGTCTTCAGCCCAGCCGGCCAATCGGTGGCTGGCCCGGCTGGTCAGGTACGGCCGGGTACTAACCGACGGGCTGCGTTTAATTGACCAACGGCGGCGGTACTGGTCGCTGTTGTTTTTGACAATTGGTATCTGGTTGTGTGTCTACACCAACCTTTATCTCATTGTGCTCAGCATTGGCTATCGTTTGAATTACCTACAAATAATTGTCATCTCCATTGTCATGGTACCGATGACGCTGCTACCTTTTCAAGGGTTCGCCAACCTGGGAACGCACGAGGTTGGCTGGGTAGTAGCTTTTACCCTCTTTGGCTATTCCGAACAAGTTGCTTTAAGTATCGCCATTGGTTCCCATGTGGTTTTGTTGCTCTTTGCTCTTATCTTGGGTGGGTCGGGCCTTGTATTAACCTCAGTCCCTGCACTGGGTCGGCCGACTGTTCTCAAGAAGGCAGAAAAATGAGTAGTGGAGTGGAAGCAAAGAGCCAGGTTGGTTCACAAAAGTGGCTATGGCTTGCCTTGTTGGTGGCTTTTGCTTTCGCCGTGTGGGTGCAGTGGCCGAGGCTAAGCGACCCTTACGCAGTCGAGGAGGATTTCCGCAACGCGTTCTGGATGCACCGTTTCCAGGATCCGGAACTGTTTCAAGATGCAAACCTGGCCGCCCTCCGCCCCCGGCTGCTAGAGTTCGATGTCGGTTCGGTCCACCTGAGCTTAGACAGCGCCAGTCTGGGGTACAGCCTACTGTTTCACTTCGCCAGCTATTTTGGGCCAATCATTCTTTTCAGTAAGTTACTCCTCTTTCCTTTACTGTTGATTTCGGTTTATATCATTTATCGAATTGGCGAAAAAGTAAGAGGCAGCGGCACAGCGCTGGTTTTAAGCCTGGCCTTTGTGATTTTGAACTTCGCCTCCCCGACGTCTATCTCGATGATTGGCGGCCTGCAGCGCTCGTTCATTTTCCCGCTCTTGCTGGCGCTCGCCTACACCCTGATGGTGGAGCGCTATCGAATGACCACGACCGTCATCATCGTTGGCGGCCTCATTTATCCCGTGGTTTTTGTGCTGGGCGCTATTACTTATGGACTGGTTTTATTAAAGCCGGCTCCCGGCCGCAGATTGCCAAAAGTTCAGCAGCGCCACTGGCTAAACCTGGCGGCGCTCCTTTTGTTTGCCCCTATGCTTCTGCTGCCCATGCTGGGCGACGACTCAACAACAAACGGTAGAACTATCAGCCAACAGACGAGCGAGGCGGAAGGAGGCCTGTTGTCGGATCCCCGGTATAGGGAAGGAGGGCGGCAAACGCTTTTTTACGTCTTTCCGGCTATCGGCCGGGGTGGCTTAACTGAGTCGGCGACGAACTTTTTTCACATTGTAGCTTTGTCATTGGCCACACTGATTATCTGGCGGGTACGACCGGCCGTGCTGGTTGAAACCCCTGATACGCTGAAGATGCTGGTTCTGGCCAGCGTGGTCTGCTTTGTCCTGGCCTGGCTCGTCGCTTTGCTGACCTCCTCCTTTTTACTATACTTTCCAGACCGATATACCCAGGCAACTTTGCCATTGTTCTTGCTTATCTTTGCCATCCTTCACCTGGACGAGACGCTGCGGCTATCCGTAGCCTGGCTGATTAAGCAGCGTTTCAAGTTTGCCTGGCTGACCTTACTGGTGACGTTGGCTGTCAGTGGGCTCATTCTTTTATTGCCAGCGAAGAACTTTAAGTTTTTGTTGGGCGAGGGGCAGAACCGATGGATCTTATTGTTGCCTGTTTTGTTGTTACTTGCACTGAACATCCTGGCCCTTTATCGCCATCAGTGCAGAGAGCAATCGGCAGATCCAGAACCGGCCGTTGCCTTGTCGAATCGTAGCCTGGCCGTCCTGGGTGTGATCTGCCTGGGGCTATCTGTCCTTTACGTCCAGGCTGTGCAGCCTCGCTTTTTTGTCGCCAGCCCGGAAGAACGCGCCCTGTACCGCTTCTTAGAGACGCTGCCGAAGGATGCAATGGTGGCAGGCAATCCCTGTGATCTGGACGGCGTTCCCCTGCTGGCCAAACGGATGATCTTGTTTAGCTGCGAGCGGCTGCACCCTGACGATGAAGTCGTATATGACGGTTGGGAAGCGTACTATGCGGCCGATGGGCAAACTATTTTATCTTTTTGCCAGGAGTATGAGATTGATTACTTGGTCGTCAACCGGCTCGCTTTTGAGAAAGAGGTAGTCATTGAAGAAAGACTCATCGTCGAGCCATATATGAGCAAGCTGGTTCCACTTTTGGAACAAAACGAATTTGCCCTCCGTAGCATTCCAGGAGATTACTACCTTTTTGAAGTAGGGAACATTTTTATCGTGCCCTGCACATCTGAAGTACTCAACACCAAAACGATTATAGCGAGGCAAATGGCTGTTAGGTAACATCACACTTAATCATGGTGACTAACACCAGCACACAACGAGATGCAATGTGACGTTTTCTAATGCAGGCCATGGCCATACATTAAGATATTCCAATGAAACCTTCAAAACAAACCAGACAAGGCTTAATGATTTTGGCAAGCACTCTTGTTTTAATGTTTGCTCTTTTAGAAGTCGGAGTCAGATTAATAGCAGGCATTTCTCTGACAGACGCAAGAAATTTCGTCGAGACAAAACGCATTCTCTTAAAGGGAGCGTATCCATCTCAATATGATGCTAAATTAGGTTGGATCCCTAAACCTGGTGAGTATGAACCCGACGATAATATATGGAATACTAAAATAACCATAGACGCAAATGGCATTCGAGCCAATGGAGGAAATTCAGATCTTGAATATTCGCAATATCCCGGGATTTTGGCTGTAGGAGATTCATTCACATTCGGTGATGAGGTTGATGATAGTGAAACTTGGCCAGCAATATTAGAAGTGATGAGTCGGGTGCAGGTTATCAACGCAGGCGTTTTTGGCTATGGATTTGACCAAACTGTGTTGCGGGCTGAAATGTTGGTAGATGTTTTTAATCCCCAGATCGTAATCGTAGGTCTCATTCCTGATGATGTTAGCCGGACGGAGTTATCGATCAGAGGAAGTGCTGCTAAACCTTACTTTGAAATCATAAACGACAATCTTGCATTAAAAAATGTCCCCCCAGATCCATCCCGACCTGAGGTACAGGAAATGGGGTTGGTCCGCTCAATATTTGGGCACAGCGCTTTTTTAGATGTCTTAATGAACGTAGCTAATCTACAACATGCTTGGTATGGTATTGCTCTCAGAGATGAGCGCGTACATGAGCGTGGTGCAGAAGTTTCGTGCAGATTGCTGCAAAGAATAGACGAGTTAGGTGATGAGAAAGGGTTTAAGACCGTCTTCCTCATCCAATATCTTGAGTCTGAAATCTATTTGGAGAAGACAGAAGATGTGAAAACAATTGTTGCCTGCGCGGAACAGAATGATATTCCCGTATTAGATCTATATTCTCCTCTGAAGGCGATAGCAGAAACAAATGAGGCACAATTCAAGAGTTTTTTTGAAATACATATGACGCCAACAGGGAACTCGTTTGTGGCGGAAAGGTTACATGAATTTCTGATTTCAAGGCAACTCATTCCCTTTACCCAATGAGCTTCACTAACAAAAACAGCCTCATCATTTTTACTGCTCTTTTTGTCATTTTTACTATCCTTTTTGTCGCCAATATTGGTGGCTGGCTGATGCACGATGACGAAGGCACCGATCTCTATGAGGCCTGGCAATTGCAGCAAGGTAAGCGGCCGGGTGTGGACTTTATAGCCGAGCAGCAACCGCTTTTCCTGTTGGTGGGGAAGGCAAGCATTGATGCTTTCGGCCGTGTTGTCTGGCCCATGCGATCGCTGGCGGCCTTACAGCTTTTGCTGGGCGCTCTTGCTCTTAGCCTGGCTGTTTACCGGGTGTTTGGCGCGAGGATGGCAACGCTAACCTTGCTACTAACTCTGACTAGCGGTCTGTTGTATGAACAGGCCCGCCTGTTCCGGCCGGACCCGATGATGCTGGGCTGGGAGATGGCTGGCCTGGCGGCCGTAATACTGGCCACCAGTGAACAAAAGCGTATGTGGTGGGCCATCGCTGGCTTTTGCTACGGTATGAGTATCTTGTGGAAGTTGTTTGGTGTGTTCCCCGTTGCCGGCCTGGGAATCTACTTCCTGGACCTTTTTTGGCGCCAGCGTGATCACTGGCGAGAGACTTTCCTGGAAGGATTATTCTTTGCCGTTCCCTTTTTGCTGGCCAGCGTGGGTGTTTCGGCGCTGCTGTATCAAGCCCTTGGTTTTTACTACCCGGAGATCTTTATGCAACATGCCCAGTTGGGACAGCAAAATAGCATAATCACACAATTCGGCAAAATGGTTTTTGGCTATCTGTTCTTTCTCCTAGTGAATGCAATCTTTATTTTCCTGGTACCACTCTGGTTGCTGAACCGGCCGCGGGGATGGTCCCCGGCGGCAAATTTCAGGTTATTGGTCTGGCAACTTGTCGTTCCAGTCGTCTTTTTGTTTATTACGAGGCCTATCTACTTGCGCTATTTCCTTTTTCTTGTTCCTGTTTTTGCCATTCTCCTAGCCTGGCAATTGGACTTAGCCTTTTCAAAACTCACCCTTGAGCGGCCAAACTTCTCCCACGCCGTTCCTCTGTTGACCACGCTGATTGCCGGTTTTGCCCTATTAACAGGGCTACCTAGCGTGCCTGAACTGCTTCTTCGTCAGGAAAGAGATACATTGGCCCTGGCTGGCTATGTTGCTTCGTTGACAGGATCGGAGGACAAAGTCCTTTCGGATTACGCAGGGATTAACTTTTTTGCCGGCCGCGAATCCATTTACGAGGCGTCTATTATTGCTGGTGCCCAAATTGATGGGGGAATCATAACCGGGCAAAGACTCATTGAGCGGATTGAAGGTGATCGCGTAAAAGTTGTCCTGGTACACGTAGAAGGTGGCGACCCACCGCCGCACCAAATCGTTGATCTGATTGATTATTCTGATTTCAGGGAGTATCTAGCAGTACATTTCAAATTGCTGTCAGTGTTTGATCGTGCAGAACAGAAAATTGAAGTATATCTCCTGGACCCAGATAAAAGGTAAATATGCGTGATAAGATCAATCGCCGGCACATCTCCGCGCTCCTGGTATTTTTTCTAATCAGTGTAAGTGCCGGCATTATTGAGAACAGGCGCCAATTGTTCCTTCGAGATGATCAAATAATACTCGCTTCTATGGTCTTAAAGGATATGGACCCCGCGCTGTATCCTCACGATCCGGTCCTAAGCAGTGACCATTATCGTATTTATGCACCGGCTGTCCGGGCGATATTGGTAGTAGCCACGCGAATAACAGGTGAAATTGAAGCTGCCCACCGGTTGATTGTTCCAGTTGTGCTGTTTGTGTTTTTAACTGCCTTTTATGTGTTTCTCCACGCCGTGACAGGTCATGCGCCTGTCAGCATCTTGGTGGCTATCCTGGCCGCCCCACGCCGTCAGATATTGCCGGCATCAGCTTTTTTTGGCGTTTTCGGGATTCAATCGCTTCTTATCCGAACCTTTTTCCTGGCCCTGTTTCCTCTGGTCCTGTGGCTGTTTTGGCGATGGCGTGACAGCAATCGTGTCTTATGGGCGTTTCTAGCCCTGGGTGTCCTTGCCAATTTCCACCCTACCAGTGGTTATTCTGCAACTGTGATGTTGGTGGCGTTGCTGCTACTGCACCGGGGACTTAGCCGGCAAACCATTTTACTCGTTCTGGCTGGTGGCATACTGGCCTTGGTCGGAATTAGTCCCTTTTTGTGGTCGTACGCGAACTATCCCCAAGAACTCCTTGTGGGTGGTGGCCTGCTCCCCACTGTTGTACTCTATCCGGTCACACCAGAGAGATTTGCTGGAAGGGGTTATGTTTTTCCCATCCCTTCAAATTCCGTTCTAAAGTCGGTGCTTTTGGGCGCTGATGTTCTACTATTTTCTGCTCTGGCCCTGGCTATGCGTTGGAAACGTCGAGGTTCAGAGGATCGCTATATCATTCACCTCATAGCGTCTGTGCTTCTTGCTACTCTGGGCGGAACGGCCGCATTACAATTGTTCGGGTGGCTTAGGGGGCAGCCTGTCTGGCACGCAGAACTCATGCGCGGTATGCCCTTTATCTATTTTCCTCTCTATGTAGCAACTGCCTTGTTTTTTATAGAATTAGGTCGAGTGATTTCGAGGCCGTTCCCTCGGCGATTTTATGTTCTTGCCTTTGCGGCGATATTATTGTTCTTTCCGCTGATACCTGGTCTACAGCTCTTTCGGAGTCTTGCTGAAGAGCGCCAGACGGCCGACCTAAAGCGAGTTGCCGCAGCCGAGGAATTGGTCGTTGGCTGGTTTTACCAGAACACCCTCAGGGCTTTACCGGAGAGAGCGAGAGTGCCGCTGGTGACACTTTTGGCAAGAATACCGGCCGGAAAGGCAGCGCAACTGATTGAAAAGGCCCGCTTACGAAATCAGCATTACCGTGCAGTTGGCAACTGGCTCTTAGCAAATTCAGCGGTCACAGACCGCGTGTTGGCTGAAAACCCTCACGTCAGGCTTAGCGCTCAACGCGAACTAGGGGAACAGATTATTCCAGATGCCATACCTTCAGATGTCCTTGAGTGTTATGAAATCCGGAATGTGGATTGCCTGGTGGCTGCTGCCGGGCATCATAGCGCCAGATTTATTGTGGTGTTCCAAACGTTTCCTGCGCTTCCGTTGCCAGTTGTATTTGAAAATGGCACTTACCGGATTTACGAGGTGGTAAACAAGGCTCTACTTATATCACCTCCGAAAAACACCACAAATTTTTACGGACAATGATAGCCCACCTCGTCCGCTAAGTAGGATCGGGAACAATTATTGCCAGGATGTATTCGTGATAGATTACAAATGGTTTCCAAAGCGTTATTTTTCCCTGTTGGGAAAGTTTTGTAAACAGGGTGTCTGCAGACCGGGGATGGCTACCGCGATCGTACTTCCATAGTAACTTGCTAATTAAACGCTTGTGTGACCAGACGATATCCAGAAAAATAAAAACCCCAGTGCGCTTCAGAACCCGCATTCCCTCGCTAATACAATCCGCCAAAAGGGAATCAGGGATATGGTGAGAGACGAAAGTAAAGAACACAAAATCCATGCAGTCGTCTCGAATAGAAACCTGACTGGCATCACCCTGCAAGACAATATCGCCTCTATGCCGTTTCAAAAATCCTCGCAACTTAACCGGGTCGTTATCCAGACAGATGTAAACGCAATCAGGCGTAAGCAGATGCCTATTTAAGCCTGTCCCGCCACCTAATTCGAGTACAACGTTGCCTGGTTGAACGATGGTGAATTGTTGGCGAAGTAACTCATCAATACGGGGCCGACCTGCAACTATTTGTACCCAATTATATACACTGGGGAAAGCCACGATTCGGTGCAGCAATCTGGTAAGCATAACTAAATCTTCCCCCGAAACTGACAAATTGCCTCTACAATGTACGTCTGATCGTCCACAGTTAAGTCATTATAAAACGGCAATCGAAGAAGCCGATCACTCATGTTCTCTGTTACCGGACAATCACCGGCCTTACCACCAAACTGGCGACCCATGTGTGAAAGATGCAAAGGTAAATAATGGAATACGCTAAGTATGCCACATGCCCTCAGATGAGCGATCAAGGATTGTCGCTGTTCTAAACCTGGCATCAGTAAATAAAACATGTGGTAAGTTTGCTCACAGTATTCTGGTACATGGGGAAGGCGTACATCGTGCTCAATAGCCCAATCCTTCAGGTTGTCGTAATAATATTGCCAAATCTTATGGCGCTTATGCTGAATCTGTTCGCGCGCTTCTAATTGAGCGTACAAAAATGCAGCCAGGATGTCGGACGGCAGGTAACTGGAACCCAAGTCAACCCAGGTATACTTATCAACGTGGCCTCGGAAGAACCGACTACGGTTCGTACCTTTTTCACGGATAATTTCGGCACGCTCTACATACTCAGGATCGTTAATGAGCAAAGCACCCCCCTCGCCACAAGTAAAATTCTTTGTTTCGTGAAAACTCTGTGTAGCGAAAGTACCAAAAGTACCTAAATATTGGCCCCGGTATTTACCGAACAGGCCATGAGCATTATCTTCGACAATAGCCACACGGTGGCGGCCGGCAATATCAACAATAGAATCCATCTCACAACCAACACCGGCATAATGTACTGGAACAATTGCCCGAGTGTGACGCGTAATAAGCGCTTCTATCGCTGTTTCATCCAGATTAAGGGTATCAGTACGAATATCAGCAAAAACCGGGCGTGCTCCCCTCAAAACGAAGGCATTAATCGTGGACACGAAGGTAAAAGATGGGACGATTACTTCATCACCAGGCTGGACTTCTAATAAAAGCGCTGCCATTTCCAAGGCGTGTGTACAAGACGTGGTCAATAGCGCTTTGAAAACACCCAATGACTGTTCTAGTAAAGTGTGACAATCTTTGGTAAAAGGGCCGTCGCCTGAAATTGGGCCGGCCTCCATTGCCTGCAACATATAACGGATTTCGTTGCCAGCAAGACAAGGTTTGTTAAAAGGTATTTTGTATAAATTCATGGCATCATTTAAGAATGGCAAGCCATTATCCATTTGTGGTACCAAAGCTGTACCGAACTGCTTACAAACCCACACCGCTGGTATAAGCGCTGAGCGGCAACATTGCGCCCTTGGGTGACTACATCAACTGTTTCAACACCTTGTTCTGTGAACCAATGTAGGGCTTGCTCTACAAGTATCTGCCCGATACCACGACCCTGAACTTGTGGTCCGATTCCTACCAGCCCGATCTGACCTTGAGATGAACCATCAGGAAGGTGACAGGAAACATAACCAGCCAGCGCATTTTCGACCTCAGCTACAAAAACGATATTGGCGTATCCTTCACAGCTACGTTTGATCCAGGTAGCATATAAAGCGTCACATAATTCTTTGGAAAAACAGGGGTCGGAGTAGAAACGGGTACCACTATAAATTGTCCGTGCCATTGCCTCTAGAGAAGGAATATCTTCCACACGGGACGGCCGAATTTCAATCGTTCTGGTGGGTTTAACACGATGTTCAGGTAGATGGGGCCATGGGCGCCACTGCAAAGTTTGGCGAATATCCACCAACCGGAATCCATTATCTTCAGCCAACCTGATTGTCTCCGAATGATTTGCATCAGCTAAAAAATAGAGACACTCGATAGCCTGTTCTCGACACCATGCCAGAATATCTTCGATGCGTTGTGTGTTCAAGCGGTTATCTACGACACGAGCAATCCGGTGGCCAAAAAAGTTGCTGTCCCACGGTAGAAGTTGACACGGCTCTTCTTTTCCCATAATAATTTACTGCGAGATAAACCCTTTGGAATTTCGGACCACGTAGGGTGGGCGTTCCATTAGCCGGTAATGCATTCTTGCCAAATACTCGCCAATGATACCCAGGGCAAACAGTTGAACACCCGAAAAAACGGCAAGCACCGAGGCTAGAAATGGAAAACCTGGTACACTACCTCCCTCAATCAATACTCGCCCAACGACAAACACCAATAGTAGTAAACCAAACAGCGAAAAGCTAAAGCCCAGCAGGCTGGCTAACTGCAATGGTAAGACTGTAAAGCCGGTCATCATGTTGAGCGCATGAGTGATGAGTTTGCGGAAAGTATAGTTCGATACACCAATTTCGCGGGATCTATGGCAAACGGGAATAGCCGCAAAGCGGGTCGTTCCCCAGGTTAACAGAACGTCTATATTGACAAAGGAACCGTGATAATCAAGGAAAGCGTTGCGCACAGAAGTGCGAAATGCTCGAAAAGCGCTAATTTTCCGAGCAGTCTCTGCACCCATCGCATTCTGTAGAGCCATTTTTGTGATTTGCGAAGCAATATTGCGCCAAACGCCATGCTTCTCTCTTTCCGGCGTTCCATAAATGACGTCATATCCTTCGTTTAGCTTATTTAGCAGCTTTGGGATCTCTTCCGGCGGATTTTGTAAATCGTCATCCATTGTAATAACGATTTCATGTTGAGCTGTGCGGATACCGCATAAGAGAGCGTTATGCTGGCCATAATTACGCATCAAATTGATGCCGGAAACGTTTGTGTATTTCTCAGCCAGTTCGCAGACCACTTGCCAACTACTGTCACGACTACCATCGTTAACCAAAATGATTTCATTTTTCCAGCTTAAGGTCGGCAAAATTTCTAAGAGACGGCAAACAAGATGAGGTAATGACTCCTGACTGTTATATACTGGCACAACAACAGAAATAGATAAGGTGGCTGTCATAGTTCTAACCTTAAAGGTACTTAAGCGAAATCTGTCTTTTCACTGGAGATTGCAGTGAAACCCCGCCTGCCTTTAAAAATATGGTACGACCACTCCTGGAAAACCGCAAGATTCCCTAAGTCCCCCTTCTTAATAAGGCGGAAGGCTTACTATCTGACTATGAGTTTTTTGCCATTGGCGACCGGGGGCAACTCAATTATGATCATCCTAATCCCCAGATTAGGATAGCTTACCGACTACTTCAAACGATGCTACATGGCTACTAAGCTTGAAAGAGTAAAAAAGGATATTAATTGGCATATTATTGCGATGACGTTGTTTCTTATACTTAGCCTGCTTACTGGCCTCTTTGAGAACAAGCGACGATTGCGCCTGGTAGATGATCAAGTGATATTAGCCTCTATGGTCCTGAAAGATATGGATTCGGCGCTATATCCCCGCGACCCGGTGTTGGCTGATAGACATTATCGCCTGTACTCACCACCCGCCCGGACGATACTAGCCGCAACTACCCGGATTACCGGCGAAATCGAAGCGGGCCACCGGCTGGTCGCGCCGGTCTTGCTGTTTGTGTTTTTAACGACCTTTTATATGCTTCTTTATAGCCTGACGGGCCACGCGCCGGCCAGCGGTTGGCGGCGGATGGCCACCACCTCCGGGTCGGGTCAGAGGACCTGCTGGGCGTAGGCGATGAGGCGGTGGGCGGTGATGGGTCCCAGCTGGCAGCCCTGGTCGTGGAACAGGGCCACCAGGGCCATCGGCGAGTTGACCGCCAACTGGCGCGGGTCGGGGCAGAGGCGCACCAGGTCTTGCAAGGTCTGGCATTGCCAAAAGTCGGTGACGAACAGCGGTTGATATCGCTCCTTCGCTGCCGTCTTGGTCAGGACCAAGCCGGGGAAGATGCGGTCCAGATGACCAATGACCCGGTTCTTGTACATCGTCTGCAACTTGACCTCGCCCAGACGCGCCCGCTCCAGTTGTTGCAACTGCAAGTAGAGACACGTCGCCGGTCGGAAGGGCGACCCCTCGCCCCGAGGCAACAAGTCACCGAAGGCCGCCGCATCAATGGCGTCGTCCTTCTCGTGGGCCATCATCTGCTGACGGCGGTTTTCTTTCACGGCGAAACTGTTGATGAGGGTCACCGCCTGGCCGGTGGCCTGAATGTGGCGGGCCAGATTCTCATAGTAATGGCTGGTGGGTTCCAGCCCCACCAGCACCACCTGCGCCTGGATAGTCGCCACGGCCGCCGCAACCGCCTGACTGAACTGTGCCAACCCGGAGCGAAAGATGTCTATCACCAAACAGGGCGTCACGATTTCTCCCAGCCCATTGTGCAACAGGACAACATGGAAATCTTTGCTAACATCTATCGAGACGCACAGGATTTGCTCTGGGACAACGCCGCGTATCTGGTCGGCGAAGGCTTGACCGCGCTGGCCGCGCAGGTGGGTCCGTCGTTTTTGCTTCATGAGTGCCTCCTTTGGCTTACTTTGCTGCTAAGTGCGGGCTGGACTGGCGCGGGGCAGTTTGCCTGTGCGTCTTCTGTTGGCCTACACAGTTGCCAGTCCCGCCCTGTGGCCTGGAAGTACTTTAGCCGATGCGATAGCGTTGTTAAAGTTCTACAATTTTCATAATACCAGGAGATTGTAGTGTCACAAGACTATGTGAGATAACATCCTTTTCTTACGATGTTGGAAGGCGGCTTTGATTGAAGAGAAAGTAAAAATTCGATACTGGGCAAAATGGTGCCAACAAGAGTTGTTAGTTACCCTGTTGTTCTTGTTTCTGACCATAGTGGTGGCCTGGCCAGTATTGAAGGGCTTAAATACGACCATAATAGGCCACGGCACCGACGTTTACATTAATCCCTGGGCTGATTGGTGGACAGCAAAGGCCTTGCGCGAGCCTGACATTGAGCTGTGGCACACCGATTATCTCTTTTACCCGCAAGGCGCCAGCCTGACTTACCACAGTTTTAGCCACCTGAACACTCTGGTTTCTCTGGCGTTGCGACCTCTGGCGGGACCGCTCCCGGCTTATAATCTGGCCATTCTACTCAATTATGTTCTGGCTGGTGTGTCGGCGTTCCACCTGGCTCGCTATCTGACCAGCTCGGCCGCAGCCGGTATCCTGGCCGGGGTCATCTTTGCCTTCAACTCCCATAACCTCTACCAGAGCGCCCATCCCATTTTGGTCAGTGTCTGGTGTTTTCCCTGGCTCACGCTTTTTTTCATGCGCGCTGTGCGCGAAAATAAAGTCCGCTGGGCGTTAATGGCAGCTTTGTTTGTTTTCCTGGGCGCGGCGACAAGTACCATTCTGCTCTTTTTGATGGGCATCTGGTTGGTGGTGCTGGTGCTATACATACTAGTTTCCAAAGAATGGCCCCGCCCGCCCATGAGAATCCTAGTAGCTTTTGGTATTACCTGCTTATTGCTGCTTTTGCCTCTCCTGTCTCCCTTGTTACAGGATGCTTTCCTTAACCGGGACATCAGCTTTGTCCTGGACCCTTACGATGCAGTCGTTACAGACATTTTTTCCATTTTTACACCGCATTGGTACATCTGGTTTACCCGGGGCATTTACTTCGGGATTTTACCGCTTTTCTTGGTACTATTGGCCTTCCGCTACCAACGGCGTGTGGCCGGTCTCTGGTTGCTCTTGCTGGTGGGATCTTATTTATTTGCAATTGGCCCACGGCCGACCTTTTTGACCTACCAATTGGATGTCACCTTGCCGTGGTCTTTGCTGGTCGTACCTATTTTGCGACACTCGCACCGGATGAATATTCTGCTGTCATTTGGGCTGGCCATGACGGTAGCCTATGGCTGGATGGCGTTTACAGCACGCTTGAAAGGTACAAGGCTGTTGGCTCCGGTTGTAATCGCGGCCGTGACACTCGTTTTCGTGGATTATACGGCCGTGTCGTTTCCCTTTACGCCAGTGCAAGTTTCGCCCTTTTATACGGAGTACCTGGCCAATGCGCCACCAGACGCGGCGCTGGCTATCCTGCCGACGGGTCGCCATCCTGACAAAATATACATGTACTACCAGACGTTACATGGGCGCAAAATGACTGGTGGCGTTATATCACGCTCAGGCCAAGAACCGTTTGCCTTTATTGATAATAATCCTCTACTGCGGGCCGGTGCAGCAGACCTGGATTCGGCACCGATACCCGCCGATCCCGAACCTTATCTGGCAGCCCTGGCGGCCACTGGTATTTCCTACCTGGTTCTCGACAAGTCGTGGATGGAAGTTGAACCGTGGCGGGCTCTTGTCCCGGGCGAGCCGGTGTTTGAGGATGATATGGTACTGGTATATTCGACGGTGTTACCAGAGGCGGATAATTAGTCGTTCATGGCAAGCGGATGATAATGGACATCTCGGTGATTATCCCCACGCACAACGAAGAGGGCAATCTGGCGCTGTTGCACCAAAGGTTAACAACCACCCTGTTTCAGTTGGGGTGTTTGTATGAACTCGTTTTTGTGGACGACGGCAGCACCGACCGGTCACTCGAGGTTCTGGAGCAAACTTATACTTCTGATCGCCAGCACGTGAAAGTGATCAAACTGCAACGGAACTATGGAAAAACAACGGCCCTGGTGGCCGGGTTCCAACTGGCCTCCGGGAACGTTCTGATTACGATGGATGCGGATCTACAGGATGACCCGGCCGACATCCCGGCCATGTTGGAAGAGTTGAATAAGGGATACGATTTAGTTGTCGGCTGGCGCAAAGAGCGGATGGATCGGGCGCGGAAAAGACTCTCTTCCAGGATATTTAATCTGGCTGTGTCGCGCGCGGCCGGACTGTATTTGCACGATTTTAACTGTGGCTTTAAGGTCTATAGACGCCAGGTGCTTGAGTCAGTACGGCTTTACAGTGACTTGCACCGCTATATCCCAGTGCTGGCTGCCTGGCAGGGGTTCCGTGTGTCCGAACGGCCAGTGACACATCATCCGCGTCATAGCGGTGTTTCCAAGTACGGCACCGGCAGGATTGCCCGAGGCTTTATGGATTTAGTAATGGTATTGTTTATTGTACGATACCTGCGCCATCCACTACGCCTGTTTGGCTGGTTGGGCTTTTTTATTTTCTCTGCTGGTGGCGTTATTAACGTGTACTTTGCCTTTTTGTGGCTGTTGCGTTTTTGGGGCCTGGCTGAGGTACCTCCTATTGGTACACGCCCCTTATTTTCGGTCGCTATCCTGGCAATGATTTTAGGTGTCCAACTTATTTCTATTGGTTTGCTTGGCGAAATGATTCGTTATTTTTCCTATGAACCTAAGAGTGAGTATGCGGTTAGTCAAACATGGCAGTAGATCAAACGGTAACCTTGGGCAAAACTACGCACGGCAATCTGCAAAAGCACCGGAACCCAAACAAAGTACAGCAGTGGCTAATCACCCGTTTTCATCACCGGGTAGCCAAGCTGATCCACCAAACGAGAGCCGATGTTCTGCTAGATGTGGGTTGCGGAGAAGGCTTTAGCCTGGACCATTTTGTGAAAGATGATCTAAAGATTGATTATTTTGGCACTGACATTCGCCTGGATGCACTACAGTGGGCTAGGAGCAACCTGTTTCCCACCCTGGCCGGCAGCGTGGCTGACATTCATTGCTTGCCTTTTGCCAAGAACACCTTTCCCCTGGTAATTTGCCTGGAAGTCCTGGAACATCTACCCGACTCAACGGCCGGCCTCGTTGAGTTGGCTCGCGTTTCCTCAGAATACCTCATTTTGAGCGTGCCGCACGAGCCATATTTCCGGACAGCTAACTTCCTGCGTGGCAAGCACCTGGCCCAGTTAGGTAACGATCCAGAACATCTACACAACTACAGCGGCTGGGCCTTCCGGCGAATGGTCTCGGCCGTAGCCGACGTGATCTGGCACGGTTACACCTTTCCCTGGCAGATCGTTCTGGCCCGAAAGCGCCGGTAAATTACTGGATTCCGGCAATCATATCTATGAGTATCACCCATCGTCGCCTCACGCCCCGCGCCGTCTCTCGTTCCACACTTTTAGTAGCGCTGTTGATTGCCGCCGCTTTCGCGGAGATGGCCTGGCTCAGCGTGGCCCAGTACCAGGGCTATAATTTGCGTTCCTTCGACCTGGGCAACATGAGCCAGGCTATCTGGAGCGCCATGCAAGGCGAGCCACTGGTTTTTACTACCGAGGGTTTTGCCTGGAGCCGGTTATCCTTTCATGTGGAGCTTTTTTACTTCTTGCTGATCCCGCTTTATGCCTTGTGGCCCTCGCCGGTAACGTTACTGATCTTCCAGGCTGCCCTGTATGCTACCGGAGCCTGGCCGCTTTACCACCTGGCCGGCCGCCGCCTGCAGAGCAACAAGGCGGCGCTAGTCCTGGTAGCTATTTATCTGCTTTACCCGGTGGCCCAAACGGCCGTGCTCTTCAACTTTCACGGCGACACGCTGGCCATGCCACTGCTGCTTTGGGCCATTGAGGCGCTGGACAGACGCGCCTGGCACGCTTACGCCTTCTGGCTTAGCCTGGCGTTGAGCTGCAAATTTTACGTGGCTGCGGCCGTCGTCGCCCTGGGCGTGGCCCTGTGGCTGCAAGGGCAGCGCCGGGTTGGAACCGCCACGACCCTGGCGGCGCTGGTATGGGGGGCTTTTGCTTTTTTGATCATTCGTTCCCTCTTTGCGCCCCCTGAAGAGATCCATAGCGCTTCCTCGGCCGGGGGATACGTAAGCTATTACTTTGACCAGTTGAACGTGCTCTGGCGCACCGCACCCCTCCGCCTGGTCCACGGCCTGATTGTGGTTGGCCCGGTCATTTTGCTGGTCTGGCGCGCGCCGCTGTGGCTGTTGCCGGCCGGGGCTATTATCGGGCCGACGCTGTTGAGCAGCGGGCCTGGCCCTTCCTACGATTACCGTTACCATCATTATGCCCTGGCCGTACCCTTCTTGCTGGCCGGGTCCGTCTATGCTCTGGAGGCGATGCGCGCCAGCAGCCCGGCCGGCCCTGGGCTCCCTCCCTGGCGGCGACGACTGCGGCTGTCATTGTTACTGGCGGTGATATTCAATGTGGCCCTGGTCAATACTCCGGCCAGTCCCCTGTTCTACGTGGCAGTGGGCACGAACCGGGGGTTAGATGCTTCGGTGTACGGCCGTACGCCTCGCGATGCCTTCAAGGACGGCTGGCTGGCCCGGACGGTCCCGGAGGCAGCGCCCCTGATGGCAGACGACCAGTTGGGAATCCGGCTGATTAATCGCGAGGTGTATTACCGGACGCGGCCGCAATTTGGCTCCTTGCCGAATTTGCTGCCGCGTGTAGAGTACGTAGTTGTGGATGCGTTGTATGACTTTGCCCTGGGCACAGAAGACCGGGTCTACGAGGGCGGTGTTCGAACCAACCACCGGCTCATCGGCTCGCTGCTGGATGATCCGGCGTTTAGTTTGCTGGTGGCCCAGGATGGATTACTGCTTTTCGGCCGGTCCAGTCCTCCGCTAACCCAGCAAGTTGAACTGGCGCCGGGTGCAGACTTTCCCGGCTTCCTGGCTACCTTTGGCGATGCAATTGGGCTGGTAGACGCGCAGATAATACCGGGTGATAGCTCCCACTTTCACTTACGCTGCCGCTGGATGGCCTTGCGTTCTCTGGCGGCCGAACCCCCACTGTTGGCCGTCAGCCGGCCGGAAGGCCTGGCCCACGCCCGGATTGTCCATTTACCTACCCTGGCCTTGCTACCGACGACAGAGTGGCCGGAAGGCCAGATTGTCGAAGAGACGTTTGAGTTTACACTTCCCGAAGACACACCGGCCGGCAGCTATCCGCTGCTGGTGGGGTGGTACGATAGTAGTAGTTTGTTTGCGGCCGAGACGGACGAGCGCAGTCGAGTGGGTAATGAAATCCAGATAGGCCGGCTTGAAGTGCCGTGACCATTCGGGGTCATTGAATAAAACCATGAATCTCGCCCGGCGCGGAATTACCTCGATTACCTGGAACGTTGGCGCTAACGTCCTTAGCGTTGGCGTGCTTATTATACGTTCCGTACTCCTGGCACGATTACTACCCGTCGAAGTGTTTGGTGTCTACGCTTTGGCCGGCTCAGTGGTTGTGTTAAGTGGGGTGTTGGTTAACTTTGGGATGAGTGGTGCTTTTCTGCACCGGGCACCGGAAAGTGAGGACGAAGGGCAGGCTGCGGCCGTCCACTTTACCCTTAAGTTTATCTTTACGCTGGTATGGGCAATTGTGTTGATAACTTTCGCTCTGGTGTTCACAGGTGGCCCAACGTTTACGGCGTTGTTATGGCTTACTATTACCAGAAGCGGATATCACCTTACCCAAACCGCACGATTGATCCTGATCCGCCGTGTCATTCACCAACGCCTGGCGGTCTTACAACTCTTAAACGTCTTCTTAACTACGTTGGTTGCTTTAGCCATGGCCTGGCAGGGAGCCACGTTGTGGGCTTTGCTGGCAACTGATATAGTGACGTTGATATTGACTATCACAGCTTTTTACATATGGAAGCCCGTATGGCGGCCGAGGCTCGTATGGTCCTGGAAAATAATGCGCTATTATTTACGTTTCGGCAGCCGCAATTTTCTGGCGGATGCTTTGTTACAGGCCTTAGATCGTGTTGACGATTTGTGGACCGGCTTATTTTTGAATGAGACGGCCCTCGGTTTGTATTCACGCGCTTATACCTTTGCCACGTACCCAAGTCAGATATTGACGACGCCGATCAAAGAAGTGGCCGAGGGCACTTACGCCGAATTAAAAAATAACTACTTGCGACTGTCCCAGGCATTTTTTCGTATTAACGCATTTTTAGTACGAAGTGGTTTTTTTCTGGCCGGTTTGCTGGTGGTGGTAGCGCCTGAGTTTATTACTCTTGTGTTGGGTCAGAAGTGGTTACCAATGCTGAACGCTTTTCGTTTAATGCTGGTGTTTACGCTGCTTGATCCCATTAAAGTGACAATTGCCCATTTATTTATCGCTGTCGGCCGGCCAGATCAGGTGGCTCGGACTCGATTGGTGCAGTTACTCATTCTTGGGGTTGGTCTGTTCCTGTTCGGCTTTCCATTAGGGATCACGGGTGTTGCTCTGGCGGTGGACTTGATGGCTTTGTGTGGGATCGTGATTCTGTTATGGCAGGCACGAGCGTACGTTGACTTTTCACCAAAACGCTTGTTTCTCGTACCTGGGCTGGCTCTGGCTCTCAGCATGATCGCCTCTCTTTCATTAACAAGCGTAACAAATTCTGAATGGTGGCTGGCAGTCATTAAAAGCACTGTCTTTATCGCCATTTATAGCCTGGTGTTAGTGGGATTGGAGCGTCACGAAGCTCTGGAGATAGGTTCATTTTTTGTGAGACGTGGTTTGGGAAGGGGAGGAAAACTGGCTAACAATCTTACTGTAGAGGAATAGGCAGGTAAATTAAAGTTTTGTATGACTAAACATTGGGGTTCGCCACAAATAGACCATGTATCTGGCTTCCTTCGTCAACTTACAAAAGCTGGCTGGATTGTCTGGCATGACTTGCGCGCCAATAAACTGGGGCAGCGCTGGCCACTAAAGCCGGTGACGCTTAACCTGCTGGCCAATGATATTTGTAACTCGAAATGCCAGATGTGCCTCATTTGGAAACGGAAACGGGATAAGGAGATGACGCCAACTGAATTGGCCCAAATCCTGCAGGACCCTCTCTTTGACCGCTTGCGATATGTTGGCGTCAGTGGGGGTGAACCAACCTTGCGTCCTGATTTGCCCGAAATTTATCGTGTGTTGGTCCAGAAAAAGCCGACAATCAAATCGGCCGGAATTATTACCAATGCCATTCGTGCTCAAGACGTCATTTCTAGAGTCACAGAGTCGGCGGAAATTTGCCGGGACGCGGGTGTCACTTTTCAGGTAATGGTATCTCTGGATGGGGTCGGCGACGTACACGATCTGATTCGTGGCCGGCCGGGGAACTTTGAAAGTGCCCTGGAGGTGATTCATTACTTTCGAGATAAGACAGATATTCCCGTGCTTTTTGGCTGCACAATCACAAAAGATAATGTCTGGCACGTAGACGATTTATACGACTTTGTGTGTCAAGAAGGTCTGTACGGGCACTTTCGAGTTGCCGAGTTTATTCAGCGTCTCTATAACGAGGAACAAAATGAGTTCATCCGCAATTTTACGCCACTGGAAAGGTACCATCTTGGCCTGTTTTTCACCAAGCTGGAGCAGGAGTACGAGCGAAATCTGAACTATCGGCGAACCTACCGGAATATTCGAGCCATGTTGCTGGAGGGGGCGAAACGTACGATCCGCTGTCCCTATCAGACAGAGGCTGTTGTGTTGGATTGTCGCGGGCAACTACTCTACTGCTCGCCTAAATCACCCATCATTGGTAATACCCTGGCGTCATCCGCAAAAACTATTTATCTGGGCAATATCGTGACCCGGAAGCAAATCCTGGCCAGGGATTGCGACAACTGTATTCACGACTATCATGCGCCGCCGACAACACACGAACTTCTTCAGCAGGCCCTAACTCGCTTTTGGCACTCCCGTCTCAACGTTCGTCTGGCTTGGGCTGGTCGCGCAAAATCATCTGACCAGCCCCGGCCGAAGGCGGGAAGTGCCATTGTGAAATCTGCCTTCATCGTCGGCTGGTATGGGACTGAAACGGCCGGTGACAAGGCGATTTTGGGCGAGATTGTTCATCAGCTCGAACGCCAGGGAGTGGAACGTGTTACCCTGGCTTCTTTAAATCCATACTTTTCTAAGTGGACGGTTAGGGAGCTTGGTTATCCTGAAATCGAAGTCGTTCCAACCTTTAGTTCCCGCTTTTTGCGTTGTGCCGCACAAGCGGACGAAACAATAATGGGTGGTGGCCCTCTAATGGATATTGCCGCTATGGGATCGGTCTTATGGGCATTTAGACAGGCCAAGACTTCAGGCCGGCGTACCCGGATTGCTGGTTGTGGAATTGGCCCTTTGCAGCAGAGCAAATATATCGCCGCCGTGAAGCAGCTACTCTCGTTGGCCGATGTTGTCGAACTACGCGATTCCAGGTCGGTCCAGTGGGCTATTGAGCACACAGGTCGTCATGACATTGTGTTTTCAGGTGATCCGGCCGTAGGCTTTGTACGCCGCTGGCAACTAGAACACAGCAAGCAAATCATCCCACGTCAGAGAACGCTGAATTGTTACTTTAGAGAGTGGACTCGTGAGTACCAGGGCAACCTCTCGGCCGAAGAGTTCGCCAGCCGTAAGGAGGAATTTGAGAAAGAGTTGGGAACCTGGGTTACAACCGTGTGCCGGCGTTTATCCCTTCAACCACGTTTGTTGGCTATGCATCCATTTGTCAAGGGTGGGGATGATCGAACGTTTAATCGGCAGTTTGCTGAGAAATACCTTTATGATTTGGAACCTGTGGTGGAAATACGGCCGTATTCCGTTCACGATATTCTTTACTCAATGCAAGAAGCCACTTTGTGCCTGACCATGCGTTTTCACTCTGTCCTCTTTGCCCATACGCTTGGTGTACCCTTTCTGGCGATAGACTATACTCAGGGGGGAAAGATTTCCAACTTTTTGGTGGATAATTCCGCCGTGGAGAAAATGCTTACCCTTGATCAGGTGGCTGGTGGCCAATGGCAGGCACTTGCTGCCGGCCCGGTTTCGGCATGCGCATAGTACAGATTAGCACGTTTGCCGATCGTGGGGGCGCCGGCCGGGTTATGGTTCGCCTGCACCAGGCATTTACCCGGCTACAGCATACTTCCGATTTGCTGGTCAAAGCGCATCACGCTGGTGATCCTCATATCCTTACATTTCAAAATATTGCCCGGCGACAATCGCTTTTCCCGTTGCCACTAACCGATAAAGTCGCCGCCATATCCGACGCCTGGTTTGGGTTGCCTAATTTGCACTCCTCGACCAGGCAGCTCCTGCAAAGCGAGTTGCTACAACAGGCAGATGTCGTCAACTTGCATAACTTGCACGGCCGGTACTTTAACTATCACCTCTTACCGGAGCTGACTGCTTATAAACCGGTGATTTGGACACTACATGATATGTGGGCTTTCACCGGGCATTGCGCTTATTCGTACGACTGCCAACGCTGGCAAAATGGTTGCTTTCGTTGCCCTCTGCTAAGGAATGGCGGCCGGCGAATTGTCGAGCCAAAACCGACTCTAATAGACCGCACTCAAACCATATGGCGTCAAAAACGTCAACTTTATGAGCGAGCAAAGCCCCACGTGGTAACCCCTTCTAACTGGTTATTATCCCTGGTTCAAAAGAGTATTCTGACTGATGCTGCCAGCTTGCACTGTATTCCCAATGGGGTTGACCTTGAAATCTTCTGCCCTCAAGAAAGGGCGATGGTACGGCGAAAACTAGATGTTCCCCTTGATGCAAAAGTTGTCATGTTTATAGCCGCCCGAGTTACGTCTGGTCGAAAGGGTTTTGCCTACTTGCTTGAGGCATTGAAGGAAGTTGAAAACGAGCCAGTATTTCTGTTGACCATAGGAGAACAGGTGGCAGTAGAGGATCAATTGCAGCACTTCAAGTGGCGTCACCTGGGGCATGTAGAGGATGAGGCCACGCTGTCCCAGGCCTATAATGCTGCGGATTTGTTTGTGTTTCCTACGTTAGCCGACAATCAACCCCTGGTTATTATAGAGGCGCTGGCTTGCGGAACGCCGGTCGTGTCCTTTAACGTCGGCGGGGTACCGGAAATGGTCCGCCATATGGAAACTGGCTACCTGGCACGTTATAAGGACGTTGGAGACTTAGCTGGTGGTATGGCAACGCTACTCCGCGATGATGCCGGTCTCCTTCAGATGCGGCAGCGATGTCGGGAAGTGGCTGTTGCCGAATATGGGCTGGCGTTACAGGCCCACCGCTATCTAGCTTTGTATGAGCAGGCCATTGAGGGATACGCGCGGCGCTCCTTTGAGCAGACAGCGTTGAATTGATGTCTGAATTACCATTGGTATCTGTCATAACGCCGTCTTACAACCAGGCGGTGTTTTTAGAAGATACTATTTTATCGGTTCTGAACCAGGAATACCCTCATATTGAATACATCATCATTGACGGCGGCTCGGCCGACAACAGCACTGACATTATCCGCCGTTATGAAGAAAGAGTTGCTTTTTGGGTGTCGGAGCCAGATCGCGGCCAGTCCCATGCCATCAATAAGGGCCTGCGGCGGGCGACCGGCGATATTCTCACCTGGCTGAACTCAGATGATACGTTTTTAAGGGATACTGTGCGCCGCGCGGTGGACTATCTAATGGTAGCTCCTGAAGTTGATGTTGTTTACGGCCGGCTTAATTGGATAGACAGCCAGGGAAATTTAATCGCTTCTCCCAGCCGTTTTAGTAAACTTCCTGAGTTTAGTTTGAAAACGATGATCGCTGGCGGAATCCCCCAGGCCGGTACCTTCTGGCGTCGGCCGATTATGGAAAAGGTAGGCTGGTTGAACGAGACACTTAACTACATTATGGACTACGATTATTGGGTTCGTATGGCTTTGGCCGGAGCAAGATTTAAGTGCGCCGGAGGTGAAGCGGTAGCCAACCGGCGTATGAGTGAACAGGCCAAAACACTTTCCCAGAATGATAAAATGGGCCTGGAAAAACTACAGTTTCTCGACAGCCTTCTGGCCGATCCTGCTTTGCCTGAAAAGCTGGACCTCTCGCTGCGCCAGGTTAAACGACAGGAGATGAGAGCACGGGCATTGGCCTGTCTGCGCATCTTCTTTGCTTACTCAAAACGGCCGGGCCGGCGCGGCCAGGCGCTACGATGGCTGGCCAAGGCAACACGATACCACCCGCCCATCTTGTTTACTAGGCAATTTGTAAAAAGCCTTTTATACTACCGCCTGGTTAGTTAGCGCCATTACCACGTTGCCCGATCACTCTTCCTTATCCCTCGAAGGGGAGCTTACTTCACCTCCCAAAATTAGCTTTGTGCTTATCACAGCTAACCGCTGCCAGATGCTTCTGGAAGCCCTGGCTTCTGTTGGCGATATAGATCCATCACCGCTTTATGAAGTTATCGTTGTAGATAACGGTTCGACAGATGATACAACCGATCAGGTGAAGTCTCATTTTCCCGGTGTGAGACTGATTCAGCTAGGCAAAAATGTGGGCGTGGCTGCCGGCCGGAACATTGGCGTTGAACACGCGACCGGGGAGATTGTCATTTTTATAGACGATGATGCTGTGTTGGAAAGCAAAGAAACCTTGCGCATAGTGATAGACCGTTTTGATCAAAACCCTGATCTGGCAGTCGTTGCTTTCAAAATTATTAACGACAGCGCCAATAAGGTTCTCAGCCACGAATTTCCTATGCGGGATTATAACCCTGAGAATATTGAGACAGAGCAGTTGGCCAGCTACTTTATTGGTTGTGGTTTTGCCGCGCGGCGCACGCTGTTTTTGGAAGCCGGTGGTTTTTTCCCAGAGATGTTCTATGCTCTTGAAGAGGTGGATTTGTCCTATCGCCTGCTAGATAAGGGGTATGACATTCTCTATTGCCCGGTTATTGTCGTGCGCCACCGGACCTCGCCGGCCGTGCGCCGCAAAGCCACATGGTACTACAACTTGATGCGCTCGCGGGTGATGTTAGTCTTGCGTAACTTACCCTGGTGGGCAGCCGGGCCCCATTTACTGGTCTGGCACGTGGGTCTGTTGGTACACGCAGCCCGGCACGGCCACCTGGGTGGATTTATCCAAGGGGTAATTGATGGTTGGCGAATGGCTCCCCAGGCTCTGGCTACCCGGCGGACCATTAGTTGGGCCACGGCCAGACAGGTATGGAAATTATCTGGACGGCTATTTTATTGATTAGATTCGTACCCTAAGCGATCCATCGTCGGCCGGATCAAGGGCAAGATTCGTTCAATTGCCTCCGGGTTTTCGCGCCGCCATTTCTCTTGTTGGGGCGTAGAAACGACGTTAATCTGCGGCAGATGTTGAGCGTAGCGGTTCAGGTTCTGATCGAACTCCACGCCGATGAAACTGGCGATTTGTGGCAACACAGCGGCCGGCCTGGCGACCAGTTCTTCATAACGCAAGGTTAGATAAGGAACCTGCCCTTGGGTCTGCTCCTGGTGGGCCAGGACAGCTTCGTTGCAGCGGATCCATTGCCAGGCGCAGACCTCTTCCAGGGGCGCGTTGATCAGGTCGCGCCAGCCGGGAATGAGGGTGAAGGCCCATTTGTCCGGTTGCCCGTTGCCAGGGATAGACAGGGGAACAGGCGGCCGGTAGCCGTGAAAGAGATGTGGGTGTTGCCAGCCTTCCATGAGCGAGCTAACGTTGGCCCGGCCGTCGCGTACCAGGTAAATGATGCGGGCGTCAGGGAACAAGGCCAGCAGGAAAGGCAACCGCAGGCAATTTTCCGGCGTCTTTTCCAGCAAACGGAAAGGTTGGTTCTTGGGGTAGAGGATGAGCAGACTCCGCAGGCGGACCAGGCGGCGAACCAGCGCCAGCCCCTGTTGGGGGAGGATGCTGCTGGCGCCTGCGCCCGCTTCTTGCGTCCGGCCGCGCCGCTTGACCTCCCGCCAGAAGTGGTGGTGGCGCAGCCAGGCCCTAAAGGCATTGACCCGCCGCCAGAACGTACCTGGCGCGGCCTGCCGTTCAAAAGCACTTAAAATGCCGGCCTCTGACTCGGCCGTCAGGTCAGAAGCATCTAATACCCCTGATTCCCAATGTTTATGCCGTGGATGATGCCATTCTTCGATAATCTCTCTGCTTTCAGCCCCTATTGACCAAAGCTCTGGAATTTCTGATAAGATGCTGTATAAAAGGGTGGTTCCCGAACGAGGACAACCGATAATTAAGATAGGACGCTGAATCATGGCGGTCGTCAATGTTGTTTGTACAATATACACTTTGAGAGCTTAGTTTATGACGGAAGAAAGATATACACAAGGTAATTACCTGGAAGATAACCCTTCCTGGCACGTTGAAGATTCGCCATGGAAGGCGCAACAGATTTTGAAAATCATTCAAAAGAATCATTTAACACCCAAAACAGTTTGTGAGGTTGGCTGCGGGGCAGGTGAAATTCTGTTTCAACTGCAGAAATCTATGGAGAAAGAAAGTCTTTTCTGGGGATATGAAGTTTCTCCCCAGGCTTACGCATTGTGCCAAGAGCGGGCTAATGAGAGGCTTCATTTCAAACTAGCAGATATTCTGGAAGAAAAAGATGCGTTTTTTGATATTGTTTTAGCAATTGATTTGATCGAACACTTGGAAAATTATTTTCAATTTTTACGAGAAATTAAAAGTAAGGGTGAGTTCAAAATATTTCATATCCCCTTAAACTTGTCGGTACAAGCTGTACTTAGAGCAAAGCCACTCGTTATTTCTTGGCGGCGGCTTGGCCATATACACAACTTTACTAAAGAAACAGCGTTGCAAGCGCTTGAGGATCTCGGTTACGAGATTATAGATAGTCTATATACAAGTTCTTACACTGAATTACCACCAAAATCGAAAAATGCAGCCATTGCTAGAATTCCCCGGAAGATAGCTTTTTCTATTCATAAAGACCTGACAGCTAGAATTTTGGGGGGATACTCGTTACTCATACTCTCCCGTTAAGATTAGTCAAGTGCATAAAGTGCAGGCAATATCCACGGACAAAAGGCCATTCTTTATCGTTGGCGTTCACCGTTCAGGTACGACCCTGTTGCGCTATATGCTCAGCAGCAGCCCGCGCCTTCACATCCCGCCTGAATCTGACTTTATTCCTCGTTTTTTCCTGCGACATCCCCACCAACAACTGGGCGAACAGCAAATTGCCCGTATATTGGAAGTCATATTTTCCAAATATCGTTTTGTGAAGGAATGGCAAGATGAACGGCCGGAGTCCCAGAGCTTCTTGCCGCAGATGCCGGAACGAACGCCCGCTGCGTTTCTGGATACTCTTTACACCCTTTATGCCCGGCAGTACCGTGCGGTGCGCTGGGGGGATAAGACGCCCATTTATGCCAGCTACGTAGACCTCCTAAACGCTATCTTTCCCCAGGCCCAATTCATTCACATTATTCGTGACGGCCGGGATGTGGCCTTGTCAATGTTAGACAAGTGGGGTAAGAGTGAGCTACACGTAGACCTCTATTTCGCGGCCCGCAATTGGGTGCGACGGATTCGTGACGTCCGTGCCTCGGCTACCCAGTTAGCGCCGGGACTCTTTTACGAATTACGGTACGAGGCCCTGGTGCAAGACCCAGAGAAGGAAGTGCGGGGAGTGTGCGAGTTTCTCGGTGAGCCTTACTTTCCACAAATGGCCCGGCCGCACGAATTAGGGCGCGAGCGCCTAGAGGCAGGCAGCTTTCACGCCGCCGTACGCCGACCTCCGTCCGCCAGCCGGGTCGGCCGCTGGCGACAGGAGATGTCTTCGACTGATCAGCGTTTATTTCAGTATGTGGCTGGAAAGCTACTTGTAGCCTTGAATTACGAAGTAGTAGATCTAGGAGCAATAACTTTTGGAGAAAGAATACAACTGGCAATTCTGGCAACTAAGTATAATGTACTACAGGCCGGCCGGGGCGCATTGCAGACTCTAAGACTCGTACCGCCAATATGACTACTTTGCTGAAATCTTTAATCAGGATGCTTGTTTATGCTTAGACCTTCTATCTTGAGACCGTTGCGAAAGTTAGTTCGCCGTAATGAATTTCTACGTACAAGGTTTCGCCGTGCCTATCGCTTTTTACAATATAGTCTGGCCAGGGCACTGCTTGCCTTTAGAAAAGACGAAGTAGGCCTATTGTATGTTGATCCAAAGGATATCACCTACACGGTTTCACGCTACGATAACACCTGGAGAGGTAATGACGTTTGGCACTTTGGTACGATCAATGGGGGTGATTGGGATAAGGAAGGTTATCCCATACGGGAATATTTGAAGGTTTATCCCATTCTCAAAAAGAGAATTATAGATCAACTTGATTTGACACAAATCCCTGAATTTCAAGAACATCTGGTGGAAATTGAGAATGGGGGATTTGTTGACGGTTGTTTAACCAAAGAGGAATATTTTGAACGCTGGCGTCGCATTGAGGCGCTTTGTCGGAAAGTTAAAGAACAAGGGTACAAAACTCAAGTTGAGTTGGGTACGGACAATGCCCTGGACGAGGTAAGAGTGCAAATCGGTCGGAAGGGCGAACTACTTTTAGAGGAAGGCCGCCACCGCCTGGCCATTGCCCAAATTCTGAACCTGGAAAAGATTCCGGTTATTGTTACCCGCCGCCACCAGGAGTGGGAGGCGCTACGCCAGGATATTATTAAGATCGTTTTGCAGCGAGGTTTCGTTCATCAACCATTCAATCACCCGGACCTGGATATCCTGCCCCAAATTTTTGGCGGTGAACTCAAAGAAAGAGCCCGGTATGGCAATGAACGATGGGAATACATTGTCAATAGCCTGCCGGTTCGCCGGGGAACAGTGTTGGATATTGGCACTTACTTTGGTTACTTCGTGTATCGTTTTGAAGAACTGGGGTTTGAATGTTATGCCGTTGAGCCCGACCCGGAAAACCTGGCCGTCTTAAAACGATATCGCCAGATGCAGGACAAACATTTTATGGTCTGGGAATGCTCCCTGTTTGACATCGAGCGTTTTGATTTTGACGTTGTATTGGCCCTCAATATCTTTCATCACCTGGTAAAGACGAAATATGATTACGAACGCCTGGTTGAATTTCTGAACAAATTGCGTTGCCAGGCGCTTTATTTTGAACCGCAGCAGCCGCCGGCCGACGCTTACCGGCGTTTTACTGACGAGGAATTTGTGGCTTTCGTTCTCCAGCATAGTGTGCTGAACCATTCTCGCCTTTTGGGCCGGGCACGGGAGGGGCGCAACGTTTATCTGTTAACAGTTTAAAGGCGTAGATGTAGCTCTAATTTGCCACTGTATTTTGTTGGGCAAATGGCCCACTGTGTTGTATCCTTGCAATATTCCAGTCCCCATTGGGGGAATAAATTCACATTTTTGAGAAGGGGGTCAACCTGCAATGAAGCGAACCGTCTTAGTGGGAGTCTCAGCTTTTTTTGCCTTTGGCCTGTTGATTATTTCATTCACTATAGCACGTGGGGGATATACTCTAGTGCCCTGGAATTCACCACAAACTAATCCAGTAATTCTGGATTTTGACCCACCTGCCAACGCCCATACAGCAACGCTTACTTCTACAGTAATTATTACCTTTGACCAGGCGATCAATCCAAGCACCGTAAACACACGGACTTTTGCCGTTCACGCCATGCGAACGGGGCAATTACAACAGGCTTACGCGGTAAATGGGGATGTTGTTAATCTGACGCCATCTATGCCTTTCTTACCAGGTGAGTTAGTACAGGTTAGCGTAACTACTGGAACGTTGAACTTCGGTGGACAAGGACTTCTTGCGCCGTTTGTTTGGCAATTTTGGGGCAGCGTATTGTCGGGGAGCGGGGTTTTTACCGATACGGGGCAGAGTCTAGGAAGCGCCGAGAGTTTCGAAGTCGTCCTGGGTGATCTTGATAGTGATAGCGACCTGGATGCTTTCATTGCAAATCGGTTAAATCAGCCAGATGAAGTTTGGTTCAATGATGGATTGGCAAATTTTACTGACAGTGGTCAGAACCTTGGAAACTCCGACGGCCGTGGCCTAGATTTAGGTGACGTGAACGGTGATGGTGATCTCGACGCTGTCGTGGCTAACTGGAGTAACCAGCCTAACCAGGTATGGTTCAATAATGGTGTTGGTGTTTTTACCGTTAGCAGTCAAAGCCTGGGTGGCTCGGATAGCCACGATGTTGCGTTAGGAGATTTAGATGGCGACGGTGATCTGGATGCTTTCATCACAAATAGTAGCTTTGCGCCCAGCCGGGTTTGGTTTAATGATGGATTTGGTAATTTTTCTAATAGTGGCCAGAGTCTGGGTAATTCTGCGGGGCGCGACGTTAAACTTGGCGATCTGGATGGTGACGGTGATTTAGATGCCTTTGTAGCGACCCGGTATGAGGATCTGGTCTGGCTAAATGATGGTTCTGGCTTTTTTACCAGTAATGGCCAGAGTTTGGGAAACTATTGGAGCGTTGGGGTGGATCTGGGAGATTTAGACGGCGATGGTGACCTGGACGCGTTTGTTAGTCACAGTCAGGATACCCCCCCACGCGACCCTGCTGACCGTGTTTGGTTGAATGACGGTATGGGGCAGTTTACTGATAGTGGTCAACAACTGGGAAATGAGTCGGGCCACCGGATTGTATTAGGAGATGTAGACGCCGACGGTGACTTAGACGCATTTGTTGCTAATAATCTTGCACCTAACCGGCTATGGCTTAATGATGGAGCGGGAAATTTTAGTGATAGCGGTCAAAACCTCGGTGTTGGACATGGCTATAGTGTTGATTTAGGTGACTTAGATGGAGATGGCGACCTTGACGCCTTTATTGCCTATTACGATGATGAACCTAATAAGGTATGGCTCAATCAGGACATACCTATTGCGGGTCTGACGGCCGTAAACGACAGTCCTACTCTTCTCGGCAACGTCACTCACCTGACGGCGACCGTGACCAATGGTAGCAACGTGTCGTTTACCTGGGATTTAGGGGATGGGACCAATACTGGTGGCGCAACGGTTTTGCATATCTACCCGGCCGAGGGAATGTACACGGCCGTCGTTACTGCCAGTAACGATGTCAATGTGCTTACGACGACGACCACCGTCATCATCGTGGCGCCAACGCTCACGCCCACCAATACACCGACCAATACACCCACTAACACTCCGCCGAATACACCGACGCCCACGCCCACCAATACCCCTACTAACACCCCAACGAATACGCCGACCAATACGCCTACCCATACACCAACACCCACCTCCACCAACACACCCACTCGCACGCCAACGCTAACCAATACGCCGACAAGGACGCCTACGCCAACCGGGTATAAACTGTACCTGCCACTGCTTGTGCGGCCGGCTCCGGTATCGCCGGCCGATGTGGCTGTGGTCAAAGCCGACTCGGCCGACCCGGTAGTCGCTGGGAGCGGACTGACTTATGCCATGCACGTCTACAACTACGGCCCGGCCTCGGCCGAGAATGTGGTCCTGATTGACACGTTGCCGGCCGGCGTGACGTTTGTGTCGGCCACACCAGACCAGGGAAGTTGCAGTTACAATAACGGCATCGTCACCTGTGCGTTGGGAACGGCGGCTAATGGTGCCGACCTGGTGGTGCTTATTGTCGTGACGGTGAACCCATCCACCGGCGGCACAATTACCAATACCGTTACAGTAAGCACCAGTTCACCCGAACAGAGTGTGACAAACAACGTAGATAGCGAGAACACAGTAGTTCTACCACCGCCCATTCCATGACTATTTGAAGATGCGCCTGCTCTGCTTAACAGCGCGCTTACCCTATCCGCCTGATCGCGGAGATCGGCTGCGTGCTTTTCACATGATCGAGCACCTGGCGCGCGAACACGAGATAACCCTGGTTTCCTTCATCGCTGACAAGGCGGAGCGGGAGCACCTGGCCCAGTTGCGGCCGTACTGCCGGGAATTACATGTGGTGGCGCGTGGCCCCCGTTGGTCGGCCGTGACGGCCGGGGCCAATCTATGGCGGCGGCAGCCACTCCAGGCGCTTTACTACCGTTCCCGAGCGATGCATCAATTGGTGGAGCGCTTGCTTGATCGGCAACGGTTCGACGCCACTTACGTGCATCTCTTTCGGATGGCGCCTTACGTGCTGGCCCACCCTGAGTTATACCGCATTATTGATCTGACAGACGTAGTTTCCGAAGAGGTAAACCGCTCTCTCCCCTACCGGCGACCGTTCTGGCGGCTGGTCTATACTCTCGAGCGGCCGCGTATTGAGCGGTACGAACGGTATATAGTCAATCAATTGGAAGAAACGTGGCTGATAGCCGAAGCTGACCGGCAATTGCTGGCTGCCGTCTGCCCTCAGGCCAATATCCAGGTGATTCCAAACGGAGTAGACGTAGCCACTTTCCGCCCGACCGGCCAATCCCCGGAGCCAGACAGCCTCATCTTTGTCGGCCACATGGGCGTCTACCACAATGTAGATGCCGCCATTCACCTGGCCCGCGATGTTCTGCCGCTGGTGCAAAAGCAACTCCCCGGTTGCCGGCTGACCCTGGCTGGCGCCAACCCGGCCCCCGAAGTCCGCCGGTTGGCCGAGAACCCGGCCGTTACAGTTACCGGGTTTGTGCCGGACCTGAATCGTTGCCTGAACCAGGCGGCGGTCTTTGTTGCCCCACTACGCTTTGCCGCCGGGGTACAAAATAAGGTCCTGGAAGCGATGGCCGCCGGCCGCCCGGTGGTCACGACAACGTTGGTCAACCAGGGCCTGGGGGCGCAGCCCGGCCAGGAATTGTTGGTTGCCGATGGCGCTGAACAGACGGCCCGGCAAATTGTGGCCCTGTTGCGGGATGAACAATTGCGGGCCAGGTTGGGGGCGGCCGGCCGGGCATTCGTCCAGAAAACGTATAGCTGGAAGCACGCCGTCCGGCGAATGCGGGAAGTAGAAAAAAGCCTCTTGGAGGCTGGCCGCCTCCAGGAGGTTGGACCTGACACCCCCTAATTGTGGCTTGCTTGGCCCATTTCGATGCGGTAAGATTCAGCGTTCGGTAGGGAGAGGCAATTGAGAAATTCTCCTGTTTCCAGGTTATGCTAGAACCTGCCTGCCTCATCCACACGGTGCGAGACGAGAAGAAGGGAAGGTACATGGATTCTAAAATTTCACGCTGGTGTGAGGGCTTTATTGAAGCTGGCTGGCTGGCGGCCGTTGTTGCCGCCCCGCTTTTCTTTAACATTCACTCCTCGCGCGTTTTCGAGCCTGACAAGCTGACCTTGTTGCGTTCCATTGCCGTGATGATGGCCGTGGCCTGGCTGGTGCGGTTTGTGGACCAGCAGGGCTGGCAAGATCTGAATTGGCTGCGCTGGCGTGGCGATCGATCTATCTGGCGCATGCCTTTCGTGCTGCCGGTATTCCTGCTGGTTGTCGTTTACTTGTTGTCAACCGCCTTTTCGGTGACCCGTACAGTGAGCCTGGCTGGTTCCTACCAGCGGCTGCAGGGCACGTACACAACCCTGTCCTATATCGTTATCTTTGCCCTGATGGCGGCGACGATGCGTTCCCGGGAGCAGGTAGCCCGGCTGGTGACAGTCATAATCATTACCAGTATTCCCGTTTCACTATATGCCATGCTGCAGCATTTTGGCCTGGACCCGCTGCCGTGGGGCGGTAACGTGCAGCGTCGCGTCGCCGGCCACATGGGTAACTCAATTTTTGTGGCTGCCTATCTGATTATGGCCGTCCCGCTGACGCTCGGCCGGATCATTGACGCCTTTACCAACATCTTAAATGACGAGGAGTTATCGTACTCTGACGTCGTGCGTTCTTCGATTTACATTTTCACCCTGGCCATTCAATTCATTGCCATCTTTTGGACGCGCAGCCGTGGTCCTTTCCTGGGCCTGGCGGCCGGCATTTACGCTTTCGTCTTGATTATGCTAGTAGCCTTGCGTAACGCCCAAGTAGACGGGCGCCGCTTCCAACTGGCCGACGCCGGCCGGGCCTTTTTGTTGGTGCTCCTGGGTACGCTTCTGCCCTTATTTCTGGCGGCTACTGTAATGGGAGCGCGGGTCAGCGCCCTGACCTCCTTTGCCTTTTTCGTCGGCGCAGCGGCCTTGCTGGTGGTGGCTATCTTCGTGATGGCTGTCGCCCGGCGGGGCTGGCGCTGGCTGTGGTTGAGCTGGATTCTCCTGGCTGTCATCTTGGCTGGCTTGCTGGGCTTGTTCAACGTGCCAACTGAGGCGGCTACAGCTTATCTGGAAACACCCATTGTGGGAGACGTCTTGAGCACAATGGGCCGATGGCGCGAGTTGTCAGAAATCGGCCGTTTTGGTCAGTTGCTGGAAGCTGACGAGGGTAGCGGCCGGGTCCGGGTCCTGATCTGGGAGGGTACGCTGGATCTATTGAGCCCGCACGAGCCCCTGGAATATCCTACGATGGAGAAAGACCCGTTTAACTTTTTGCGTCTCATTGTCGGCTATGGGCCGGAGTCTATGTACGTGGCTTACAACCGTTTTTATCCGCCCGAGCTGGCGACCATCGAAAAGCGCAACGCCTCCCCTGACCGCTCTCACAACGAAACCTTCGATGCTCTGGTCATTACCGGAGTGGCTGGCCTCCTGGTCTGGCAGGCGCTCTACTTGAGCGTCTTTTACTATGGCTTTCGCTGGCTGGGGGTCGTCCGCTCTACCCTGGACCGCAACATCCTCATTGGTTTATGGATTGGTGGGGCGGCGTTCAGCGGGATAGCTATTACTTCGCTGCTGGATATGACTTACCTGGGGGTAGCGTTACCATTTGGTACGATTGTCGGCCTGGTTATTTACCTCATTTATTACGCCTTGTTTGCCCGGTCGGCCGGCAGCGGAACAGAGGACCTGGAAGATCGAGATCCCTTTGCCACCGATCGTTTGCTGATGGTGGCCCTGGTAGCCGGAATTCTGGCCCATTACGTGGAAATTCACTTTGGAATTGCTATTGCCGCTACACGGACTCACTTCTTCGTGTTCGTCGGGCTGATGTTTGTGGTCGGGTATTTGTTGCCGCAGATGAAGAGAGTGGAAGAGGCGGCCGTAGTGGAGGAGGAAGCCCGGCCGCGCCGCCGCAAGCGCGGCCGCATTAGCAGCAGCCCTCTCCGGCAGCCGGGCTGGACGGCGCCGGTACTGTGCATGGCTATTGTATTGGCCCTTATGGTGGGTATCCTGGGCTACAACTTCATGACCTTCTCTTTACCTGGGGGACAACAGATCCAATCGCTGGCCGACGTGCCCTCGGTCGGTGCGATTTTTCGTTACAGCTTCCTGACCAGGGAGTTCCGGGATTCGCCATTTATCTTCTTGATGATGCTGTTAAGCTGGGTTCTGGGGGTGCTATTAGCTCTGAGCGAAATCGCCAAACAGGGTAAGCTTTACCGCTCGGCCGCTTCCAGCAAGCTGGTCTCCGGCCGGTTATCCATTGCCGGCGCGATTTTCACCGCCATGCTGGTGATCACTTTACTGCTTCGCTTTTTGTCGCCAGCGCCGGACGAAGCCAGCCTGAACCGGCTGGTGGGCAACGCGCTGCTTCTGGTCTGGGCGGCGCTGTGCCTGTACGCAGCTTTGCTGGCCTTTGTGGGACATCGCACGGCGCGGCTGGCGGCCGGCGTGGTGGCCCTGGTAGGGCTGGTGAGCGCCATTCCGGCTTTCACGGCCGGGGCAGCCCTTCATGGCCTGGTGATAGCGCTCGGCTGCGCGGCCGTTCTGTACCTGGTGTGGGACAATGCCTGGAACGATCTGTTGTTGCCGGCGGCCGTTCTGATGCTCGTTTCCCTGGGCGTAGGGCTGTTTTACGCCTATTTCCACGGTTTCCAGATCCGGAGTGGTATTTTGCCGCCGCCGGGCGTCACCCAGAGTACGCCTGTGTTGCAACGCCGGGTGATGGAAGCCAACCAGACCCCGGGGTTGTTGACTACCTTTTACCTGTTTGTCTTTGCCATTCTGTTCCTCGGCGGCCTGTTTCTGGCCCAGCCTTACATCGGAGGGCGACTGCGAGGGTGGGGCAAAGCGCCGGCTTTTGCCGCTCTGCTCGTGCTGTTACCGCTCAGTTTCTACATGATTGGGGCCACAAACCTGCGGGTGATCCAGGCCGACATCGTCTATAAGCGGGCCGATCCCTTTGACAAGGAGGCTGCCCGCCGCCGCGACCCCAACACGTGGGATATTGCCATTGCCATTTACGAACGGGCGATTGAATTAGCACCTGGTGAAGACTTTTACTACTTGTGGCTTGGCCGGGCGTACCTGGAGCGCTCCACGGTGACGCCGGACCAGGCCGAGCAGAAGGCTCTATTGGACACGGCTGAGGACGAATTAATCCAGGCTCAGACGATCAACCCCCTAAACACTGACCACACCGCCAACCTGGCCCGGCTTAATACGCGCTGGGCTGAGTTGAGCCAGGGCAGTCAGCGGCAGGAGAAGGTGACTACGGCCGCCAGGTACTACGAAGCGGCCATGAAGCTCAGCCCCAACAATGCCGTGATCATTAATGAATATGCCCGGCTGGCCTTTTTCCTGGAAAACAATTGCGACAAATCCCTGTCTTTATATGAGCAGTCTGTAACCGTGGACCCGTTTTTCGTCAATTCTTACTTCGACAAGGCCGAGGTCTACCTGGCTTGTGGCAATCAACAGCCGGAAGACGAACGGGAACCGTATTTTGAATCGGCCATAGCCAGCCTGGAAGCAGGGCTGGAACGCGCTCCTGAAGATCCGGGCCGCTGGCTGCAGGCGGCCGAGTTCTACATCCGGCAGCTTCAAGACGTGGAACAGGGTCTGGCCGCTTACGAAGAGGCCAGGGTTCACAACAATACAGCGTGGCCGGTGTGGCGGATTGATTTCGCGGTGGCCGAATTGCTGGCCAGGGCCGGTGAAACGGCGCTGGCGGAGCGGTACGCTCAACAGGCGCTAACCCAGGCCCCGCCTGAAAACACTCCTCAAATACAGGACTTTCTGAACCAAATCGCCGGTGCGAGCAGCAGTAGCCAATAAGACGCGGGCAGTGAGTTGTGAGAATCTTCATTTTCATTTTTCTCATCGCCCTGGCTGTGACGGCTTTTAGCACGCCCCTGATCCGGCGCTTTTCCATCTGGATTGGCTTTGTGGACGTGCCGGCCACGCGTAAGCTGCACCGCGAGCCAATGCCCCTGATGGGGGGGGTGGCCATCTTTGCCGGCGCAATCCTGGCTGCGCTCCTACTCCTGTCTACCCTGCCTGCGGCGCTGCGCGCCCCTGAGGTCTGGGGCGTGTTGCTGGCCTCGGCTGTTGTCGCCCTGGTGGGGCTAATAGATGATCGGCGGCATCTGCCAGCCTGGATGAAGCTGGCCGGGCAACTGGCCGGGTTTTTGATCGTGGCCTACTTTGGCGTGCGGGTGCGCCTGCCCTTCCCGGACGCCGTGGATTACTTGATTACTTTCTTGTGGCTGGCCGGTATCAGCAACGCCATTAACTTCCTGGACAACATGGATGGGCTTAGTGCGGGGGTCAGCGGCGTAGCCGCCGCCTTTATTTTGCTCCTGGCAGCATTCAACGATCAACACCTGGTGGCTGCCCTGGCGGCCGGCGTGCTGGGGGCCTGCCTGGGGTTCTTGCGCTATAACTTTCACCCGGCCAGGATCTTCATGGGTGACGCCGGGGCCCTTTTCCTAGGCTTTTTACTGGCGGTGTTGGGCATCCAGTTGCGCTTTCCCGGCAACGTCAATTTCGTTACCTGGATGGTACCCGTCTTTATTCTGGGATTGCCCATTTTTGACACGACGCTGGTTATCATTTCTCGGCTGCGCCGCCGGGTAAATCCCTTTACCACGGCCGGCAAAGATCACGTCAGCCATCGCCTGGCTACGATGGGTTTCAGCCACCGTGAGGTCGTGCTGCTCCTGTACCTGGTGGCCGGCACGTTTGGCATGGTCGGGCTTTTTATTACCCAGGCTGATCCATTAGAAGGTTATACCATTGGCGCAACGACGGCGCTGCTGTTGCTTTACGCGATCTGGCGGCTGGAGCGCCGCCGCGAACGGGCCGCAGCGGCCGGTGAACAACTGTAGTTATGTGGTTGTGTGGGTATGTAGTTGTGTAGAGAAACCATACACAACTACATAACCACACCCCTACACCCCTACATCTTCAAAGAGGAGGAGATATGAGTAAGCGGAGAGTATCAAGACAAAGTGTTCGACAAAGCACCCGGCGCCACCGCGAGGAAATGCGCCAGCGCAAGCAGACTCGACAACAAAACCGCCTTATTACCGGTGTGGCCGGCGTGGCTATCGTCATTGTGCTGGGACTTGTCTTGTGGCAGGTGATGGGCGTGGCCAGGGGAGGAGGACAGGAATCGGCCGGCGCCGGGCTGGCTGGCGCGGGCCAGCTTCTGGAAGGGGAGCGGCCGCTGGCGGCGCTGGAGCCGGCCCAGCGGAACGAGTATTACGAGGCCTACCCGGAGATGATCATTGACACCAGCAAAGAGTACCAGGCGGTTATCCGCCTGGAAAAAGGGGAGATGTTGATTCGCCTTTTTGACGACGAAGCGCCCCTGACGGTCAACAACTTTGTATTCCTGGCTACCCAGGGTTTTTACGACGGCGTGACTTTCCACCGGGTCATTCCCGACTTTATGGCCCAGGGTGGCGATCCCAGCGGCCTGGGCACAGGCGGCCCCGGGTATCAGTTTGAAAACGAGACGGACAATGACCTGGTTTTTGACCGCCGCGGCCTGCTGGCGATGGCCAACGCCGGGGCAGACACAAACGGTAGCCAGTTTTTCATTACCTTTGACCAGGCGCCGCACCTGAATGGCCTGCACACCATTTTTGGCGAGTTACTGGAGGGCGACGAAGTGCTGGACTCAATCACCTTCGTTGATCCAAGCAACTTTGACCCGGCCGCCCTGCCGGGTGACGTCATCGAGCGAATTGACATTTACGAACAATAGGGGCATGATGCATCATGCCCCTACAACGTAGAGGAACAAGCGTCATGACCAGTATGCCCAAAGCGTATGAGTTCAAGGGCACGGAAGAACGCCTTTATCAGTGGTGGGAGGAGAATGGCTGGTTTAAGCCGGAGGCCCGGCCGCCGGACGCGGAGCCGTTTGTCATTTCCATTCCGCCACCCAACGTGACCGGGGAGTTGCACCAGGGGCACGCCCTCTTTGTGGCCGTCGAGGATTTAATGATTCGACAGGCGCGGATGCAGGGTCGGGCGGCGCTGTGGGTGCCGGGCACAGACCACGCTGGCATTGCCACCCAGTTACAGGTGGAAAAGCAACTGCTGCGCGAGGAGGGACTGACGCGCTGGCAATTGGGCCGCGAAGCGTTTGTTGCCCGGACCTGGGCCTGGAAGGAAAAGTACGGTGGCTATATTACCCGGCAGTTGCGCCGCCTGGGCGCTTCCTGTGATTGGGACCGGGAACGTTTTACTCTGGACGAAGGGCTTTCGGCCGCCGTGCGCGAGGCGTTTGTCCGGCTGTACCGGATGGGCCTCATTTACCAGGGCGAGTACCTGGTGAACTGGTCGCCGGGCCTGCAAACGGCCGTGTCTGACCTGGAAGTGGAATATAGCGAAGAACCCGGCTTTCTCTATCACTTCAACTACCCGATCAAGGGCGGCGGCTTCATCCCGGTCGCCACGACCCGGCCGGAGACGATCCTGGGCGATACGGCCGTGGCCGTCCACCCTGACGACGACCGCTACGCAAGCTATATTGGCCAGGTGGCGCTAGTCCCGATGCTCAACCGGGAAATCCCGATTATTGCCGACGAGTACGTGGACAGGCATTTCGGCACGGGCGCGTTGAAGGTGACGCCCGGCCACGACCCCAACGACTTTGAGATTGGGCGGCGGCACGGCCTGGAAATCGTCAACGTCATGAATAAGGACGCCACCATGAGCGCCGCCGCCGGCCCCTACGCCGGGCTGGACCGTTTCGACTGCCGCGAGAAATTGTGGGCGGACATGGAAGCGGCCGGTCTGGCCCTCAAGAAGGAGCCTTACACTCTGAACGTGCCTCGCAGCCAGCGGGGCGGCGAGATCATTGAGCCGCTAATTAGCCGGCAGTGGTTTGTGGACGCCGAGCCAATGGCCAAAATGGCGCTGGCGGCGGTCCGTAACGGCCGCATTCGCATTGTGCCCGACCGCTTTGTGAAGGTCTGGGAAAACTGGCTGGAGAATATCCAGCCCTGGTGTATCAGCCGGCAGTTGTGGTGGGGACACCGCATCCCGGTCTGGTATTGCGCCGATTGCCGTTACCTGACGGTGAGTACTACCGATCCGGCGATCTGCGCTGCCTGTGGCAGTAGCCGGATTGAGCAGGACCCGGACGTCCTGGACACCTGGTTCAGTAGCGCGCTGTGGCCGTTTTCGACGCTGGGTTGGCCGGAAGAGACGGCCGACCTGGCCCGTTTCTATCCCACCGACGTTCTAGAGACGGGGTACGACATCCTATTCTTCTGGGTGGCTCGCATGGTCATGGCCGGGCTGATGTATACCAATGACATTCCCTTCCACACCATTTACCTGCATGGCCTGGTGCGCGACGAGCACGGCCGCAAAATGAGCAAAACGCTGGGCAACGTGGTGGACCCCCTGGAGGTCATGGAACAGTACGGTACCGACGCCCTGCGCTTTACTTTGCTGACCGGCGGGACGCCGGGCAATGACTTGAACCTGTCGTTGTCAAAGGTAGAAAGCAACCGCAACTTTGCCAATAAAATCTGGAACGCGGCCCGGTTTGTCGTTAACAGCCTGGATAAGGCCGCCCCGGCCGATGCGTTGCCGGCCGGGGCGGCACTGCCCTATACGGCCGCCGATCAATGGATTTTGACCCGGCTGAATGAGCTGATGGCTACGGCCAACCGGCTGTTTGACGGTTACCAGTATGGCGAGGCCGGCCGGCAAATTTACGACTTTTTCTGGGGTGATTTTGCCGACTGGTACCTGGAACTGGCCAAGGTACAGTTGAACGAGGGCGGCCAGACGGCCTGGACGACGTTGTGGGTGTTGCGTCGCGCTCTGGACGAATGCCTGCGGCTGCTCCACCCGTTTATTCCCTTTGTTACCGAAGAAACGTGGCAGCACCTGAAGCAGGCTTTTGAAGCGGCCAACCTGAGCATCGCCCCAGAAGGCGGCTGGCCGGAGGCGCTGATCATTGCCGGCTGGCCGGAGAGTGGGCGACTCTACCCGGCCGTGGCCGCCGAGTTTGAACGGGTCCGCGAGCTGGTGCGCCAGATTAGGGCGGTGCGGGCTGAATACAACGTCGAGCCGGCGCGGCACATTGCCGCCGTGATTGCCGCCGGAGAGAAGACGCAGTTCCTGGCTTCCCAGCGGCCGTTGCTGGCCTTCCTGGCCCGGCTGGACGAGGGGCAATTGACGATTGCGAGCACGGCCGAAGCGCCGGACGCGGCGGTGACGATCTCGCTGGGGGATATCACTTGTTACCTGCCCCTGGCCGGCATGGTAGACCTGGCCCAGGAGCGGGCCCGCCTGGCAGTCGAGCTGGAGGATTTGAACCGGCAGATCGCCCGTGTGTCCAACCTGCTGCAAAGCGAGTTTTCCCAGAAAGCGCCGGCGGCCGTGGTCGAACGGGAAAAGGAAAAGCTGGGCCGCCTGGAAGCCAGCCGGCAAGAGGTGGCCGGGCGGCTGGCGGCGTTGGGAGCGTAGTTGTGTGGTTATGTGGGTGTGTGGTTGTGTGTGTCTGCGAGTCTGCGAGTAACTTGCCACCTGCCCGGACTTTGGCCTTGCCAAAGTCCGGCCCCTTGCCTACTGGTATCGTTGTAACATGAGCGCGCTACGTCCAACGGGTGTGACGGCCGACCGGCAGAAGAGGGAATTGACGATTACGTGGACGGATGGGCACGTTAGCGTCTATTCCTTTGCTGGGTTGCGGGCGGTGTGCCCTTGTGTGGCCTGTAAGGGAGGCCACGCTCATATGGGGCAGCCGCCTGACCCCCGTGTCGTCCGCGATACGCCGCGAACCAATCTAAACCTGGACCACCTGGAAGCGGTGGGCGCTTACGCCCTGCAATTTTTCTGGAGCGACGGGCACGCGACCGGTATTTACACCTGGGAGATGCTGCGGGCCGCCTGCCCCTGCCCGATTTGTTTGGGAGATTAGAGATTGGAAATTGGAGATTGCTAATCTCTACTCTCCAATCTCCCCATTATCGGCGATGGTATCTGCTTTGGAGGATGGCCAGCTCCATGAGCTTGTCGTGGCGGTGTTGCATGTAGCCCTGGTCGAAGGGGGTTTGGGCGTGAAGGCATTTGAGGCGTTGGTTGAAGACGGTGGTTAGAACGCCCCTGGCCCGGGTGAAGAAGTCGGCGTGCTCCAGGCGCTTGAGCGCAGGGTCCCAGTTCACCAGGCGGACGCGCTCAGCGCGGCCGATAAAGAAGTTGGCCACCTTGTCATAGGCCGGCAGGCCGTTGATCCGGGTTCCCGGCGGTAAGGTGGGGGTGGCGGCCGTGGGGAAAAGAGCTGCCTTGCTGTAATCCACCCGGTTAAAAAAGGGCAGATAAATGACGTCGCCGCCCATGATGTCAATTTTTGGCTGGCGTTTCATAACGTCTAATGCCGCTTCCAGGTTGGTATGGCGGTAGAAGATGAAGTCGTCGTCGAGAAAGAGGACGTAAGGCGTTGTAACCTGTTCCAACCCGGCGCGCCGGCCGGCCGACAGGCCGCTATTAAACGGCAGGATAATAGTTTCGACACCTTCCTGGGGAAGCGGCTGCTGGCTGTCGTCTACGACGATAACTCGCAATTGGGGATAGAGCTGCCGGATGCTGACCAGCAGCCGTTGCAAGATGCGGGGACGTTCAAAGGTTTTGACGACGGCAGTCAGGTCTGCCAGGTGGGGGGAAGGGGCGGGCCGGTTGCGCCGGGCAGCCTCGTCCAGCCGGCGTTGCAGCGCCAGCTCCTGGGCAATGACGAGGTTGTAGAGGGGGCCGGCTACGTGGCGCAGCCGGCTGTTGACGAGCAAATGGCGGAGGCGCTGCCGGTAACTCCTGGGCTGGTCGTCCATCCGGGTCAGAGGCAGCCGTCGAGGAGGTGCTCGTAGCTCTGGCGCTGGCGAATGAGCTGGTACTCCGAGCCGGTTACCAGCACCTCGGCCGGTTTGGGCCGCCCATTGTAGTTGGAACTCATGGCAAAACCGTAGGCCCCAGCCTGCAAAATGGCCAGCAGGTCGCCGGGCTGGACGGCCGGCAGGGGGCGCTCGCGGGCCAGGGTGTCGCCCGTTTCGCAAATGGGACCGACCACGTCGGCCGGGTAGCGTTCGGCGGCCTGGTCGCCGGCCGCCTGCCGCAGCGGCCAGATGGGGTGGAAGGCGTCGTAGAGCGCCGGCCGGATCAGGTCGCTCATGCCGGCATCGGCGACGACAAAGCGCTTGCCGGCTTGCTGCTTGGTGTAGATGACCTGGGTGAGCAAGGCCCCGGCCGGGCCGACGATAGAGCGGCCGGGTTCCATGACCAGGCCGTAGCCGGCCTGGACAACCGGGGCGGCGACCGTTCCGACCCAGTCGGCCGGGTTGGGCGCGCCTTCATTGGTATAGTCAATACCCAGGCCACCGCCGACGTCCAGGTATTCAACCGCGATCCCTTCTTCCGCCATCCGGCCGGCCAGGTCGCAGAGGGCCTGGGCGGCCTGGGCAAAGGGGGCCAGCTCGGTAATCTGGGAGCCGATGTGGGCGGCCAGGCCCACCGGCCGCAGCCAGGGGTGGGCGTTGGCTTCCCGGAGCATCTGGATGGCCTGGCCGGCGGTGACGCCGAATTTGTGGGCGTGCTGGCCGGTGCTGATGTGGGGGTGGGTGGCGGCGGCGATGTCTGGGTTGACTCGCACGCTGATGGGGGCGACGCAGCGCAGGGCCGCGGCCGTTTTGGCAATGACGGCCAGCTCCATGGCCGATTCGACGTGCAGGGCGTGAATGCCAGCCGCCAGGGCGGTTTCGATTTCAGCGCGGGTTTTGCCGACGCCGGAAAAGAGAATTTTCTCGGGTGGAAAGCCGGCGTGTTGGGCCAGAAATAATTCGCCGCCGCTGGTCACGTCGGCGCCCAGGCCGGCCTGGGCCAGCCAACGCAGTAGAGTGAGGTTGCCGTTGGCCTTGACGGCAAAGCAGACCAGGTGGCGGGGAGTGGCGGCCGCGGCGGCGTCCAGGTAGGCGCGGGCCCGGCGCAGCAATTCAGCCTGGCTGTAGACGTAGACCGGCGTGCCGACGGCGGCGACAACCTCGGCCAGGGGAACGGCTTCGCAATAAAGCTGGCCCCCCTGGTAATGAAAGGGGACTGGAGCAGCCGGGGCCGAAGCAACCGGTTCAGCCAACGCGTTCGATTTCCTTCTCTAGGCTGGCGGAATTTTCTTCCCAGCTCTGGCCGGCCACGGCCGCCTCTTCCATCTGCATAATGGTCCGGGCGACGCTCTCAATGGCCACGCGCTGCTTGCGGTAGAGGTCGGACTCGCTCATGGCCAGGCGGCGGGCCACGTCCCGGACGCGCTGCCCCTGGACAAATTTAAGCTCCAGGATGTTGTACAGGATCCATTCGGCCGTGGTCATACTGCGCTCGCCCTCCGGCCGCTGCTGTTCAATAGCCCGGAGGAGAATTTCGCGCAGCGCCTTGGTCGGGTTGCCGCCGTGTTCGGCCAGGGCTGACTGGACGATCTTCAAGCGTATCAGGGGGCTTTCCGTCAGCTTGGGGCCGCCCCAGTAGTGGGTGAGCGCATCCCAGACCATGCCGGTCAGGTCAGAGGTGTCCAGCAAGTTTTCTTCGTTAGCGGCGATGAGGACCGGCGCGCCGCCAAAGGTGGCGGCGCTGCGCCGCCGTTGCAGCGCCGTGACCTGGGGCAACAGGCCCTCCACGGCGGCAAAAACCTCTTGCTGCAAGATGCGGTCCTCCAGGGCGCTGGCGGCCTGATAGACCAGCCGGTCAAAGACGGCCTGCTCTACCCGCGTGAGGTCTGGCTCGGCGGACCTGGCCTTGATGCCAAAGATGCCGACCAGGGTCTCTTCAGCCTGGCGATAAAGCGGCCGGATCCAGAAGTCCTGCCACAAAATGAACTCACCTCTCGTTTCCAGGTCAGCCGGCTCGCCGTCCTCGTGCCAATGGTTGGGAAGGTAGCCGGCCGAGCGGGCCAGCTCCTGCCACTCCTGGCCATGCCACATTTCTTCAGGATCGCCCAGCGGGCCAATCATCCCTTCGACCACCGGGCCTTCCGGGGTAATCGCGGCAACAAAGGCGGCGGGGGTACGTAACGCCTCGCAGGCCGCGGCCAGGACGCTTTCCAGGAACTGGCGCAGGTCGCGGGTGGTTAAGACCCGTTCGCTCAGCTCCTGGATACGCCGCACTTCCGGCTCGTCGGTCAATTGGAGAATGAGTTCAAGGGGGCGCTTGACGGCGTAAACGGCCCACTCAACCAGAATGACGGTGCTGACGACGAGGATGGCCAGGGCTGTTTCGGACGGCAGGCCCAGGATGGGGCCAACGCGGCCGATGAGCACGTAGACCAGCAGGACGATGGTGGCGGCCAGGGGAACGCGGGCCATAAATTTGAACAGGCGGACCCGCACGACGCGGTCTGGCGAGACGGCGCCAAAGTAGGCGATGTAATAGGTCAGGAAGGCAAACATGACACTGATGATCAGGTTGCCGGCGATGAGGGCCAACCACAATAAGCTGGTAATTTCCAGGTTGGGGTTGCCGCTAATCAGCAGGTAGGGGAAGACGGCCAGCGGCGCAGCCAGGGAAGCGGCCAGAATGATGGTCATTCGCTTGCGCGTGGTGTGGGTGAGGCAGCGCCGGCGGGCGTGCCAGACGTAGTAAATGCTGGTGGCGGTGATGGACCAGTAATAAACGGCAAAGAGGGGGAACAGCGGCCCAGCTTCCAGGTGGGGCGCCCGGAGGACCGGGACCAGATTGCCGACGACCAGGTCGGTGAAGGCGACGAGGGCCAGGAAGGCAACGCCGGTCAGATACCAGACGCGGACAAAGAGGCGGCGACGGCGAGAAACGGCCCCGGTAGTTACCAGGAGGGCGTCGGCCAGGTGGAATTGGGCGGCCGGGACCATGGCGATCCCAATCCACTCCAGGCGGATCCACGATTCGGCCGTCAAGGCGATGGTGGTCCGGGTGACCAGCAGCTCGGTGAAGTAGACGATGACGACGAAAAAGAGGAGCGAGTTGAAGGCGCGGGTCACCCGGTCGCGGATGCTGTGGCGGACGTTGTAGAGGGCCACAGCCGTGCCAAAAATGACAATGACAGCCTGCAAGATGTCATTGACCAGAGCTAAAACGTCTGGAAGGTTGCCAGGCATCTTTTAATTTGGCTATCTAACGACCAGCGCCAGACAGTTCAGGCCGGCGATGGGGCGGGGGGCAGGTCCAGGGAAGAAGGCGGCTTCCACGTGGATACCTGGCCACCTGGCTCGGCTTTGGATGGTTTCGGAGATTGGCCGCCGCTGGGGGTTGAGGACGAAGGAGGAACCGTCCCTTCGATGAGGGCGACAAATTCCTCGGCTTCGAGTGTTTCTACCTCCAGGAGCGTCCTGGCAATTAAGTCCAGCTTGTCGCGGTTCTCTTGTAAGATCTCGTGGGCACGCACGTACTCGGCGTCAATGATTTCTCGGACCTCTTTGTCAATTTGTTCGGCAATGGCGTCGGAATAATCCCGCTGTTCGCTGATTTCCCGGCCGAGGAAGACGAGTTCCTGTTTGTCGCCATAGACGCGCAGGCCCATTTCGTCGCTCATGCCGTACTGGGTGACCATGGACCGGGCCAGCTTGGTGACGTGCTGCAAATCGTTGCTGGCGCCGGTCGTAATTTCGCCAAAGACAATTTCCTCGGCAACCCGGCCGCCCAGCGCTGTGGCAATCACCGCCTTAAACTTGGAGCGGCTGTAAAAGAGGTTGTCGTCGTCCAGGTACCAGGTGACGCCACCGGCCATGCCACGGGGGATGATGGTAATTTTCCGCACCGATTGGGCGTGGGGCAGGAAGTGGCTGACCAGGGCGTGGCCGGCCTCGTGATAGGCGGTGATTTCCTTTTCCTCGGCGGTCATGATCCGACTCTTGCGCTCCGGGCCTAACTGGACGCGTTCAATGGCTTCCTGCAATTCGCCCATGCCGATGTTTTTCTTGTTGCGGCGGGCGGCCAGGAGGGCGGCCTCGTTGACGGTGTTCTCAATGTCGGCGCCGACGAAGCCGGGCGTGGCCTTGGCCAGGACGGTGATATCCACGCTGGAGGACAGGGGCTTGCCGCGCAGGTGGACCCGGAAGATGGCTTCGCGGCCGCGCACGTCCGGCCGGTCAATGACCACGCGCCGGTCGAAACGGCCGGGGCGCATCAGGGCCGGGTCGAGGATGTCCGGCCGGTTGGTGGCGGCCAGGATAATGACGTGGGTATCGGTGCCGAAACCGTCCATCTCGACCAGGATCTGGTTGAGGGTCTGCTCCCGTTCGTCGTGAGAGCCGCCCAGGCCCGCGCCGCGCTGCCGGCCGACGGCGTCAATTTCGTCAATGAAGATAATGCAGGGGCTATGCCGCTTGGCCTGCTCGAACAGGTCGCGGACGCGGCTGGCGCCGACGCCGACGAACATTTCCACAAATTCCGAGCCGGCGATGGAGAAGAAAGGCACGCCGGCCTCGCCGGAGACGGCTTTGGCCAGCAAGGTCTTACCGGTGCCAGGGCTGCCGACCAGCAGGACACCCTTGGGGATGCGAGCGCCAAAGCTGACGAACTTGTCAGGCTCCTTGAGAAATTCGACAATTTCCTCGAGTTCTTCTTTGGCTTCGTCGGCCCCGGCCACGTCCTCAAAGCTGACGGTGGGATGGTCGCCGGTGAACATGCGCGCCCGGCTCTTGCCGAAGGAGAGGGCCTGGTTGTTGGTGCCCTGAGCCTGGCGCAGGATAAAATAAATGAAGCCGACTATGAGCAGGGCCGGCAGGAAGATGCCGACCAGATTGAGCAGGCCACCCCACTGGCTGGGCCGCTCGTAACTGATGATGACGCCCTGGGCGGTGTATATCTCCGGCGTTACGCCATAGTTGCTCAAGCTTTCTTCCAGGGAACTGACCGGGCTGATGAGGGCGTGGCCGGGCAGACTCCCCGGGTCCTTGTAGATGACCTTGACTTCACGGCCGTCTCCCGATACCTCCAGCCTGTCTATCTCCCCGCCCTTGATTTGCTGGGCCAACTGGCTGATCGGCAACTCCTCTGGGGTAGGACCGGCCGCGTTGCGGCTCCAAACAATGGCCACGATGGCCACGCCGATGAGCAGGTATATAAACCACCTGGTTAATTTCGTCGAATTCACGACAACGTACCTCCGTCTGTCAACCTCTTTTACCCGGCGCGAGCCACCAGACCGGCGCCGGGCGAGGGTTTCCAATCTTTACAGTATAGCAGAAAGCAAGGGGGGATGCGACTCCAGGAGCAGGAATTTAGTCACCGTAGGAGATAGGACGCGGATTTTCCTGATAAACGCTGAGCCCTTTTTTGGAGGAGTTAGCCGGTATATCGCAGGTAGATGATGTACCAGAGGGGAATGAGCCCCAGGAGACTGAGGAGGGCCAGGATGCCCAGGCTGACGGCCGTCCAGTCGGTTCCTTCACGAGCGGGGACGGGGATGTGGACAGTGACCGGTTCGGGATTGATCTCTTCGCGCCGCTGCCCGCGGGGCGGGGTCTGTTGCTGGTAGAATACTGTTTCTCGTTCGGCAACGTTCTGCCCGGCGGCACCGGCCGGGTTACGGCGGGTGGAGGAAACCGGGCCGGTCTCTTCGCGGCTGCTTTGCTGGTAGGCGGTGAGGATGCGGCCCAGTTGTTCGGCTGTACGGTAACGGCCGGCCTGCTCTTTGGAGAGCACTTTGCCAATGATGCGCTCCAGTTGTTGGGGAACGGCCGGGTTGTAGCGGGTGACGGGGGGCGGGGCTTCGCGCAGGTGCTTGATGGCCAGGGCGGCTGGATTTTCTCCCTCAAAGGGCAGCCGGCCGGTCAATAGTTCGAAGAGGATGATGCCAATAGAGTAAACGTCGGAGGCGGGGGTGGCGGCCTGGCCGGCGGCCTGTTCCGGCGAAAAGTATTGGGGGGTGCCCCAGACAGTATCGTCGCCGGAGAAGGTCTGGCTGAGGGCGCGGGCAATGCCGAAGTCGGTGACTTTAATGCGATCGTCGCGGGTGACGACGACGTTTTGCGGCTTGACGTCGCAGTGGACCAGGCCGGCGCGGTGGGCATAGCCGACGCCGGCACAAATCTGGACGACCAGTTCCAGGGCGCGGTTAATAGGCAACGGCCGGCCGGTGGTCTCGACTTGCTGGCGGATGAGTTCTTTTAAGGTCTTGCCCTCGACGTATTCCATGACGATGTAGTAGAGGTGGCCGTCCTGGCCGATGTCGTGAACGGTGACGATGTTGGAGTGGGAGAGGTTGGCGGCGGCGTGGGCCTCCTGCTGGAAACGGCGCAGGAATTCGGCGTCGCCGGTCAGGGTTTCGTGGAGCATCTTGACGGCCACCAGCCGGCCGAGGCTGAGGTCCTGGGCTTTGTAGACGGTGGACATGCCGCCGGCGCCGGCGCGGCGGATGAGCTTGTAGCGGCCGTTGAGGATGGTGGGTTCGTTTTCCATGGCCTGGGGATTTTAGCTGAATTGGGGGGAAAGGGGAAGAGGAGTGAGGACTGAGTGATGAGGAGGGGGTGACAAGGTGAGGGGGTGTGGGGGAAGAGGACTGAGGACTGAGTGGGGAGCAATGAGCGATGAGCAGTGAGCAATGAGTGATGAGTGATGAGTGATGAGGAGAGGATGGCAGGGGGAGGGGGTGGCGGGGGGAGGGGGGAGGGGGTGTGAATTGTGGGAAGGTGAGTAAGATGTGCAAGGAGATCATGAATATATATAAAGTGTTGTGGGGTGGTGGTCCTGCTTGAATGTGGGGAAGTATAGTACAAGGGTTCGTTGAATTCAGGAGCGGTTTTGTTTTATACTGTCGCCAGGGGGAACGACGCCAGACAGTATGAGGAGAATTTGGCTGCTTCAATTACCAGGCTTTATAGGTGTACCGTGAAAAAGAAGATAGTTCTCTCGGCCCTTGTTCTGCTTATTACTTTGTTGGGCATCATTGCCCGCTCGCCACAAGCGTCAGGCCAATTGTTAACACCTCACTTGCGTCTCCATCGCGGCGCCTTTGATGCCCAGGCGCCTGAGGGGGCAACCTCAGCCATCGGGCCGGTGACGGCCGCACCTGGCTCTTACGCCATTATCCAGTTTCGCGGCCCTATCACTACGGCCGATCGCCAGGCGTTGCAACAGACGGGTGTCACGATTGTGGAATATTTGCCAGAGTTTGCCTATCTGGTACGGGGCACGGCCAGCCAATTGGAGGCCGCCGCAGCCTTACCGCAGGTATACGCCCGCGTTCCCTTTACGCTGGCCGACAAGCTGGCGCCGGCCCTGTTACATATCCTCGATCAAGGCGGGGAGCGCGCCGGCCGGGTGCAGATCTTTGGCTGGCCGGATGACGCCGGCGAATTAATGAGCGAACTGGCAACCTTGCCCTTTGCAGTAACGGACCCGCTCGACCGGGCCCAGCTCCTGCAGGTCGCCGCGCTGCCGTCCGTCCGCTGGATTGAACCAGCCGGCCAGCCACGAATCCTCAATAATTATGCCCGGACCATTATGGGCGTGAATGATGTCTGGCAAAGTAGCGCGCTCTTTGGCAACGGCCAGATCCTGGGCGTTGCCGACTCGGGGCTGGATACGGGCGACGAAGCCACGCTCAGCCCCGATTTCGCCGGGCGGATCGTGGCCACCTATCCGCTGGCTCCGGGCGGCGACTGGGCCGATCAGCACGGGCACGGCACCCACGTCATTGGCTCGGCGGCCGGGGCGGGGGTGCAATCGGGGGCCAATCCCGGACAGGGTGATTACATCAACTCTTTTGCCGGGATGGCGCCAGAGGCCGGCCTGGTCATTCAAGGCTTTGAAGTGGATGCCAGTGGGGTGATCATCGGTTTGCCGGCCGATTATTATCAACTTTTTGACCAGGCCTATAGCGGCGGGGCGCGGCTGCATAGCGATAGTTGGGGAGATAATACCGGGCCGGTTAACGATCCAGAGGCAGCTTATGGCGGCTATCCCTTTGGCGCCCAACGGACCGACGAATTTATCTGGGATAACCCGGCGATGGCCATTTTTGCCGCGGCCGGGAATTCGGGTGTTGACGGCACGCCTGGCGTTTTTGGTTTTTGCACCAACGGCGACGGGGTTATCGATCCTGATTCGCTCTTATCGCCGGCCACGGCCAAGAACGTCATCACCGTCGGCGCTTCGGAAAGTAATAAGGATGAAGGGCCGATGCAGGGCGCCATCTGGCTGCTGTTCAGTTTTTGCTTTATTACCGAACCGATTTCTTCGGACGTGATCGCCAACAACATCAACGGCATGGCCGCCTTTTCGTCGCGCGGCCCGGCCGACGACGGGCGGGCCAAACCGGACCTCGTTGCTCCCGGTACTAACATTGTCTCCAATCACTCTCATCACCCGGCGGCCGGCACGCTGTGGGGCGCCTACAATGAACATTATTCCTATTCCGGCGGCACTTCGATGGCCGCACCGCTCGTCGCCGGGGTGGGCACCCTGGTGCGCGAATGGCTAACGGGCCAGGGCGCGGCCAACCCCAGCGCTGCCCTGGTCAAAGCGACGCTGCTGAATACCACCCACGATATAGCGCCGGGCCAGTATGGCACCGGGGCCACCCAGGAAATTCCTTACGAAAGACCGAACAACGTTGCCGGTTGGGGACGGGCCAGCCTGGGCTTCGCCAATCCGTCACCCGGGTACACGCTGTGGTTTGACGACCATACGGCCGGACTAAATACGGGCCAGGCGGTGAATTATAGCGACACCTTGACCCGGCCGTTAGAGGTTTTGTCCGGCTCGCAACCACTGCGCCTAATGCTGGTCTGGACAGACCCGCCGGCCTCTTTATCGGCGGCGGCGCAATTGGTTAACGACCTGGACCTGGTGGTCACAGGTCCGGGTGGCACCTATTACGGCAATAATATTGCCAGCGGTGATCGCCTGAACAACGTTGAAGGTGTCATTATTAACAGCCCGCCCACCGGCCTATACCAGGTGACGATTAACGCCTGGAACGTACCCATAGCCAGCCAGCCCTACGCCCTGGTCGTGGCCGGTCCTCTGGCCAATAACCCCAATCCGACGCCGACCCCGACCGCGCTGCCCTCGGCCACCCCCTCGCCAACGCCGTCGCCGACGCCGTCGTCTACGCCCACTCCGTCGTGGACGCCATCGCCAACACCAACCTTTACGCCGACCCCCTCCAGTGATAGCACCGGCTTCCAGAACCCGTCTGCCCAGCAAGCCAGCGGCGGGGGCGACGGCAACGGCTATGAGGTCAACCCCAGCCAGGCTCTCGGCGACGATGGCCTGTATGCTGTGGACATGGACAGCGGCACGGGCAGCGGCGCCACCTGTACCAGTACGGGCAAAGACCGCCACCGCTTCTCGCACTACAATCTGGCCATTCCCGCCGGCGCAGCCATTACCGGCATTGAACTCCGCCTGGACGCCAAAGTGGACAGCACAGTTGGAGCGCCCAAGGTGTGCGCCCAACTGTCCTGGAACGGCGGTTCTTCCTGGACGGTCATCAAATCCACGCCCACCTTGGGCACGGCCGAAGCACCCTACCTCTTAGGCGGCCCGGCCGATACCTGGGGGCGGGCCTGGACCAGCAACGAACTGAGCAACGCCAGCTTCCGGGTGCGCATCGCGGACGTGGCCACTGACCTTAACCGTGACTTCTCGCTGGACTGGATAGCTATCAACGTCCATTACAGCACCGGGCCAACTGCCACCTTTACGCCTAGCCCCACGCCTAGCCCCACGGCGACACCGGGCGCCTCTACCCCGACGGCCACGCCTGGGGCCAACACCGGCCTGGTCAGCCCGCAGGCCAACGCCCCGGCCGGCGGCGGCGACCGCAACGGCTTCCAGACCAACCCGGCCAATGCTCACCAGGACGACGGCCTTTTTGCGGTTGATAGCGACAGCGGCTATAACACGAGCACCGATTGCCTGAACGCGGGCAAGGACAGGCACCGTTATTACAGTTTCCCGATCAGCCTGCCGCCAGGGGCGCTCATTAACGGCATCGAAATCAGGCTGGACGCCCAGGCGGACAGCACGGCCAACGCGCCGCAGATGTGCGTCCAGCTCTCGTGGGATGGCGGCGTGACCTGGACGGCGGCGCAACTCACGCCCGTTCTCGGCCCAACGGAGACGACTTACCTTCTGGGTGGGCCAACCGATACGTGGGGCCGAACCTGGAGCGCGGCCGACTTTGCCGGTGATTCATTCCAGGTCCGCATTACGAACGTCGCTTCGTCGGCCGCGCGTGATTTCTACCTGGAGTGGCTGGCCGCCCGGGTCTATTACGAGTAAGGGGATGGTTTAAGCTAACTTTAATGGCCTCCCGCCCAGTCAATGGAATTGACTGGCTGAAAATGGGAAACCCCCTCAGGGGTTAGGGTGGGTTGATTACCGAAATAAATTTTTAACTTTCATAATTCGCAGGCCAGGGTGGAAAACGCGTTGAAACGCGTTGGGATGGCGCTGCCCAGTGGACGTCGGGGGGTAGGTGTAGGCGAGGGCGTAGCCCTGGCCGATGAGTTCGGCGTTGACGAAGGCGCCGTCTTGCAGGTAGACGTAGCGGACGAGGCGGCCGTAGCGGCCGGTCTCAGAAACGTCTTTGACGAGGGTGACGGTCTGAATGCGCCGTCATTTTCAGGAAAAGGGACCGGCCGGGAAAGGGATAGCGAATTCCTCTGGCTGTCATGGCCTGGTTGTCAAAGAGGGGTAGAGTTAGTAAACTAACAGCAGGCTTTTAGGGGATTGATCCGGCCGGTGGGGCGGTGTGGAGGGTGATAGTTGCAGCATGCACGGCCGTCTCCCTAGTTCAGACGAAGACGGTCGTTAGTAAACAGGGAGAACGGCCGCGTCCACCTAATTAGTTGCCACAAATCGGATTATTGGGAAAGCCCCACCACGTTCGCCAGGTGGTTTAAAGGATCGAAATCGCCCCAAAATGAATTTTGGGTCTATAGGAGATAAACCTGTTTAAACAGGTTTTTGTCTATAGACGCCGAATTCATTCGGGGCTGCCTGGAGAAAGATTTTCATTCTTTTTGGGAATAATTTATGATAGGGGTTATTCTTTGTCATGGAGGTTGTGAGCGAGCCCGCTCAGGCTGATTCTCGGATTTCGTAGCTCGCGTTGTTAAGGACTCTAATGCCCAGAATTTTTGACAATATTGAGCAGCGACTGTTACCTGCACTTCAAGACACCCTCGAGGTCTCTTTCCGCGCCGACTTCTGCGTTGGCTACTTTAATTTGCGTGGCTGGCGCCATCTGGACGCGAAAATTGAAAAGTGGACCGGGGGAGAGGGGGCGCAATGCCGCCTGCTGGTGGGGATGCAGCGCCGGCCGCAGGATGAGTTACAGGCCGCCCTGGGGTTTGGTCAGAACAATGAGCGCATAGATAACCAGACTGCTCTCAAACTCAAAAAAGAGCTGGCAGCCGATTTCCGCCGGCAGCTTACGATTGGCGCGCCGACAAATGAGGACGAAGAAGGGCTGCGCCGCCTGGCCCGGCAAATTAAAGAAGGTAAGGTCACAGTTAAGCTGTTCCTGCGCCACCCGCTGCACGCCAAGCTGTACCTGCTGTTCCGCCAGGATATTGCCACACCTATTATCGGCTATATGGGCAGCAGCAACCTCACCTTTTCCGGCCTAGCTGGACAAGGGGAACTGAACGTTGACGTTCTGGAACAAGATGCGGCCAAGAAGCTGGCCCAGTGGTTTAACGACCGTTGGGAAGATAATTTTTGCCTGGACATCTCCAACGAGTTGGTTGAAATCATTGAGGAAAGCTGGGCCGGCGAAAAAGTGCTGCCGCCCTACCACATTTACCTGAAAATGGCCTACCACCTCTCCCACGAGGCCCGCGCCGGCCTGGCCGAGTTTGCCATTCCTCGCGAGTTTGGAAAGCAGTTATTCGACTTCCAGACGGCGGCGGTCAAGATCGCCGCCCGGCACCTGAACCAGCGCGACGGCGTCCTGATTGGCGATGTGGTTGGCCTGGGCAAGACGATTATGGCCACCGCCCTAGCCAAGATCTTTGAGGAAGATTATTTCGCCGAGACGCTGATCATCTGTCCCAAGAACCTGGTCAAGATGTGGGAGTGGTACGCGGCCGAATATCGCCTGCACGCCAAGGTCATGTCTATTACCCGGGTGCAACGCGATTTACCGGAATTGCGCCGCTACCGGCTGGTGCTGATTGACGAGAGCCACAATCTGCGCAACCGGGAAGGGAAACGGTACAAGGCTATTCAAGAATACGTCCAGCAAAACGAGAGCCGTTGTATTCTGCTCTCGGCCACGCCCTACAATAAGAGCTATCTGGACCTGTCCAGCCAGTTGCGTCTCTTCTTACGGGAAGACGCCGACCTGGGTATCCGGCCGGAGCGGCTGCTGCGCGAGATCGGCGAGGTCGAGTTTGTACGCCGCCACCAGGCCAACATGCGTTCCCTGGCGGCGTTTGAAAAGAGCGAGCACGCCGACGACTGGCGGGAGTTAATGAGCCTGTTTATGGTCCGCCGGACGCGCAGTTTCATCCGTGATAACTATGCTCACCTGGATCCGAAGACCGGCGGCAAGTACCTGAAATTCGCCGATGGCGGCCGGGCCTATTTCCCCGACCGCGTTCCCCGGCGAGTGGATTTTGCCATTGACGCCCGCAACCCGGCCGACCAGTACGCCCGCCTGTACGCCGCCGACGTGGTGGACACGATTAACGACCTGGACCTGCCCCGCTATGGCCTGGGCAACTACGTCTTGAAAAAGCCGGCCCAGCCACCCAGCCAACGCGAAGAGAAAATCCTGGGCGACCTCTCGCGGGGCGGACGAAGATATAGAGGGTGATGGAGATACGAGCGTTGCCCTGGTCGTTACTTCCCCTCGCACCCCAGAAGCTTTCCGGGCGCAGGCGGCGGCCGTCTATGAACAATATGCCACCCGCTACCGGCGGCGTTTTCGTTGGATCCGCGCCGACCTGTTTGACAAAAAGAAGCTAATCGAGGAGTTGCGAGGCGACGCCGAAAATCTGCTACTGATTTTACAGGAATGCGGCGCCTGGGACCCTAGCCGGGATGCCAAGTTGGACACGCTTTACCAGCTTCTGACCGAGAGCCACCCCGGCGAGAAAGTGCTCGTTTTCAGCCAGTTTGCCGATACGGTCCGTTACCTGGCCAGCCAATTGCAGGCGCGGGGCATTCCGGCTGTGGACGGTGTTACCGGCAACACCAATGACCCAACCATTCTGGCTTGGCGCTTTAGCCCGGTTAGTAACAACAAGCAACAGGCTGTCTATCCCCACAATGAGTTGCGGGTGCTTATCGCCACCGACGTGTTGAGCGAGGGCCAGAACCTGCAAGATGCCCACGTGGTCGTTAACTTCGATCTGCCCTGGGCTATTATCCGCCTGATCCAACGTGTCGGGCGGGTGGACCGGATTCGCCAGACGGCTCCCTCTATTCTGACTTACGCTTTCTGGCCGGCCGACGGCATTGAGCGGATCATTCGCCTGCGAGAACGGCTGCGAACCCGCCTGCGTCAGAACCAGGAAGTGGTCGGCTCGGATGAACTCTTTTTCGAGGACGATGGCAGCGACCAGCCGTTGGTAGACCTGTACCACGAACGCGTTGGCGTTCTGGACGAAGAGACGGATGGCGAGATTGACCTGGTTTCGTACGCTTACCAGATTTGGAAGAACGCCACGGACGCCAACCCCGGCCTGAAAGGGGCCATCGAGCGGCTGCCGGCCGTGGTCTACGCCACAAAAAGTCACGAGCCGGCGCCGGCCGGCGGCCCGGCCGGCGTCCTGGTCTACCTTAACACGGACCAGGGCAACAGCGCCCTGGCCTGGATAGACGAGCACGGCCAGAGTGTGACCGAGTCCCAGTTTGCCATCCTGCGGGCGGCCGAGTGCGCGCTGGAAACGCCGGCCCTGGAGCGAAGGGCCGACCACCACGAATTGGTTGAAAGAGCGGTGCAGCACATTATGACCGAGAATAAATTCGTCGGTGGGCAGTTGGGCCGGCCGTCGGGGGCGCGCTTCAAAACCTATGAACGGCTGAATCGGTACGTGCAATCTCTACGGGGTTCATTGTTAGAACGCTTGCCGGCTACCCAGACGCTGGTGAAGGCGCTGGAGCAAATTTACCAGTATCCGCTGCGGGAGAGCGCCAGGGAAAAACTGAACCGCCAGTTGCGTAGCGGGGTGCAGGACGAGCAACTGGCGGAGTTGGTGGTGAATTTGTATGAAGAGGGTAATTTGTGCCTGGTGCAGGAGGAGCAGGAGGCGCAGGAGCCGCGAATTATCTGCTCGTTGGGACTTGCCTCGGAATGAATTTGGAGGCACGCCACCGAATGAATTCGGCGTCTAGAGGAGGAAACATGTTTAAAACATGTTTGGGATTGTTAGGCCCCGAATTCATTTTGGGGCTTTTGATAGACCCAAAATCATTTTGGGCCAGGAGGTGATATGCCTTTTTGGCGAACGTATTATCATTTGGTTTGGGCCACTAAGAATCGCGAGCCGCTTATTCAGCCGGCTATTGAACGACGGCTGTTTTCTTATCTGGTGAACAAGGCCAATGAGCTGGAAGTGCGTGTGTACGCCATTAACGGCTGGGTTGACCACGTTCACCTCGTCGTTTCTATCCCGCCCAAACACGCGGTGGCTTACGTGGTTAAACGGCTCAAGGGGGCCAGCGCCTTTGACTTGAACCAGCCAGGCGGCCTGGGCGGGGAATTTCAATGGCAGCGTGGCTATGGCGTGTTGACGCTGGGGGAACGGCAACGGCCGCAGGCTGAGGCTTACGTTCGTAATCAAAAGGAACATCACGGCCGGCAGACGACGAATAGTTGGCTGGAGCGGGTGGACGAATTTGACGAAGGGCCGCCGGACGAAGGGCTGAAGCCAGACGTGGTGTTGCCGGTGTTGCATGAGGCAGGGGTGGTTTATCATGTCTGGGGAGAGGATGAGTTTCCATTTTAGCGGCTGGATGCCGTTGAATGTCGCCGTCGAATGTCGTCGCCGAATGAATTCGGCGTCTAGGAAAATAAAACCTGTTTAAACAGGTTTGCTTCCCATAGGCCCAAAATTCATTTTGGGGAGGGACCTGATCAGAAGAAAGTTTACACTGGTGGGAAGAAAAACCTCCACAGGTGAGTGCCGCTTGGCGGCAGAAGACGAAAGGGTGTGCGTTCACACTCTG
>JAKEFB010000074.1 GCA_022616275.1 Chloroflexota bacterium | reverse complement strand
TCTGGAGGCGCTGCGCAACGGTCCGCTCATGGTGAGCGAGATTATCGCCGCAACCGGCCTGGCGCAATCCAATGTCTCCAATCACCTGGGCTGTTTACGGGATTGTGGCCTGGTCATTGCCGAACAGGAAGGCCGGTACGTGACCTATCACCTCAGTGATGGCCGTGTTGGCGAGTTGCTTGCCCTGGCTGAGTCGCTCCTGGCGGACGTGGCCCGTGGCGTCTATGAATGTACCCGTTATAACCTCCCTGTTTCGGAGAGGTCATGAGGCCATCTGATTTAGAGGAGTTGAACAATGGCAAACACGCAAACGCTTGAAATCCCCATTGCTGGCATGGATTGCGCCGAATGTACTCAGCACGTCCGGCAGGCTATCGCCAGCTTGCCCGGCGTCAAGGAGGTGAATGTTTTCCTCACCTCGGAGAAAGCGGTAGTTCGACTTGATCCCACCTTGGTAGATTTGCCGCTCATCCACAAGGCCGTAGCAAGCGCGGGCTACTCGGCGCCTACCCCGGCTGCGCCACCCCCGGCTCGCCCACTGGCTAACCTGACCCGTCCGGTGCTGACCCTGTTCGGCCTGGTTTTTGGAGTGGTGTTGTTCATCGTGGTGGTGGGCGAGTGGTTGGGTCTGTTTGAAGCGATCACCGAACAAGTCCCCTGGCCACTCGGCTGGATTATCGTTGGCGCGGCTGGCTACTCTATTTTCCGTAATGTCATCCGCGCTGCGCTTAAGGGGCAGATAACTTCCCACACGTTGATGAGTGTGGGCGCAGTAGCCGCGCTGGTCGTCGGTGAATGGGCCACTGCCGTCGTGGTGGTCTTTTTTATGCGAGTGGGGGATTATGCCGAACACTTCACCACCGAACGGGCCCGCCGGGCGGTCAAAAACCTGACCGCCATGGCCCCGCAGACGGCCCGCGTCGAACGTGATGACGCCGAGCAAGAAGTCCCTGTTGAGGAGGTCCGCGTTGGAGAGACCATCATCGTGCGACCCGGCGAAAGGATACCTGTGGATGGCGAAGTCATCGCCGGGCAGGCCACGGTAGACCAGGCGACCATCACGGGCGAGGCGATGCCGGTCGAGGTCGGCCCCGGTTCCCACGTCTTTGCCGCGACCATGGCCAAGCTGGGCAGCCTGCGGGTGCGAACTACCCGCATCGGCGCAGATACGACCTTTGGCCGGGTGGTCAAGATGGTAGAGGAAGCTGAAGCCCACCGCGCCGAGGTGCAGCGGATCGCCGATAAGTTTTCGGCCTACTACCTGCCTATTGTGGCCGGGATTGCGGCGCTGACTTTCCTGTTGAGCGGCAACGCCCTGGCGACGACGGCGGTTTTAGTGGTCGCCTGTTCGTGCTCGTTTGCTCTGGCCACCCCTATCGCCATGTTAGCCTCCATTGGCGCGGGCGCCAAGCGGGGACTGCTCATCAAGGGTGGCAAATATCTCGAACTGTTAGCACGGGCCGATGTGTTGCTGCTGGACAAAACCGGCACGCTCACCCTCGGTCAGCCCCAAATCACCGATGTCATTCCCCTCAACGGGCTGTCCGCGACTGATATCCTCGCCCTGGCGGCTGCGGCTGAACATTACTCCGAACACCCCCTGGCCGAAGCCGTGCGGACCGCCGCTCGCGCCCAGAACTTGGCGCTGGCCGAACCCAGTCATTTTGAAGCTATTCCGGGTATGGGCGTGCGGGTCAAGTTGGACGGCCATCTGATTACGGTGGGCAATCGCCGGATGATCCCGGCGGCGAAATCACTTCCTGTGGTGGCGGAATTGGAGGCTCAGGGCAAAACTCTGCTGTTCCTGGCCCGCGACAACGAATTAGCCGGAGTGTTGGCCGCTGCTGATATCCTGCGTCCAGAAGTTCCGGCGGCGCTGGCTGCCGTGCGCGGCCTCGGTGTCCGCCAGATCGAACTGCTTACCGGCGACAATGAACGGGTCGCCGGCACGCTGGCCGAGAAACTGGGTGTCGCCTACCGGGCCAAGCTGCTGCCTGAAGACAAAATTGCCGTGGTCAAAGATTATCAGGCCAAAGGGCATACAGTCGTGATGGTGGGGGACGGGGTGAACGACGCACCCGCTCTGGCCCAGGCCGATGTCGGTATTGCAATGGGGGCAGCGGGCACGGACATTGCCATCGAAGCAGCGCACGTAGCCTTGATGCGCGAAGATTGGACGCTCGTACCAGAAGTGCTGCGGATTGCCCGCCGGACGATGGGGGTGGTCAAGATGAATATTGCCTTTACGGCTGTATATAATGTGGTAGGACTGACACTGGCTGCGTTTGGCATTCTGCCGCCCATCCTGGCTGCGGCGGCGCAATCCCTGCCGGATTTGGGCATCCTGGCCAATTCGTCTCGCTTGTTGCGGCAACGTTGAACAGAGTAAGCCAGAGAGTTTTCGCGAAAGGGTTGGTCGGTCGAGGGGAAATTTTGCAAGCACTGGGATAACGTTCAGGCACGGGAGCATCCCCTAGCTTCTCGGCTATACTGGAGGGCGACGCTTCTCCATCTACCGACGTTGCAGTCCAACCACCAGAAACACCACGCCGGCCACCACGACCAGCAACACCAGACCGATCGCCAGCCAAGGTATCATCCCGCCTGGACCATCCATCATGCCGCCCATCATACTACCCATCATGCCACCCATAAATAGGAATGGCAGTAGCACTACCACCAACAGGGCAATCCCGAGGGCGATGAAAATAGTACGAGTTGTATCGCTCATTTCTTAACCTCCAATTCGTTAGCACACCGAAGATATTCTCGGCTTTATCTACACCTCCGAGACCATTCGATAATTGATAATAGAGCCCCCATTCTACCGGAAGTATCGGCACTGACTAAAGAGACACAGCAATCCCTACCCTATATTCTAACTTCCTTCCTTTGTATCTGGCTACACTAATATGAGCGATTTTGAGCCTCAGAATGGGCTATTTCTCAGTAACTAGCATCACCCAATTCAGCGAGTCTTTTTATAGGAGCGAAAATGTCATTCCAGGTTGCCCCTACCGTCGCACCGTCAAGCAGCCACGGAGCGGCAATATCTTATCATTGAATAGTTTTCAACATCTGTTGATCCTGCTCATCAGTTAACTCGCCTCGCGCATGGTGAGCTTTGAGAACTTCCTGTGCAGCAAGTAGCGCATCACCGTCATCACTTTGCTTTTTAACTACAGGGAAGAGCAGCCCAACCAGCCAGACGGCCAGGGCTATGAATCCTACCCAGAAAAGCAGCATAATTATCAATCCAAAAGCACCCATGCCACCAAAATCTATCATCTTGACACCTTCTCAATTTCACTCACTGCACCGCACAATTGCGACCTCGATCAGAGGACTGATCC
>JAKEFB010000073.1 GCA_022616275.1 Chloroflexota bacterium | reverse complement strand
TGGACCGAATCCTTCGACAACCAGACCCCCCAGTCGGCCATCCAGTACGAGGTCTACGTCAATGGCGTCCTGGACCACGTCATAACCGGTGACGATCAGACTATCGTTTATGGCGCCATCAACGGCGACAACACCTTCACCCTCATCGCCATAGACAGCGCCGGCAACCGCTCTACGCCAGTTAGCACGACCGTGGTGCTTATCCTCTGCTAGCCCCATCGTTCACCACACTATCAATCCGCCAATCCTGCCAATCCGCTGTTTTCCCACCCGCCTGGGGTTTCCCCGAACTCCTCCCGCCCTCGGGGAAACCCCGGCCGGCCGCCCAAACCCTCGCCCCCCATCCGCTTATCAGCTTCCCATCCGCTGCCCACACCCCGCTATACATGTATATATAATCATGCGCACCTTGCACACCTTGCTCACCTTCCCCCTCTTCTTTCTCCTTCTTCCCTTTCTTCCTTCCTCTTCTCTCTTCTCTCCTCTTCTCTCTTCTTCTCTCCTCTTCCCTCCCTTCCTCACCCCCTCCCCTTGTCACCTTGTCCCCTCTCTTCCCTGCCCCCCTGCCCCTTGTCCTCCCCATTCCTCTTTGTCACTTCCCCCCCAATTTGATACACTCCCGGTACAGACGCAAGATGTTGCGTCTCTACTAGATTCTACCCGACAATGACCATCTCCCTCCAGGAAGCCTACATCCTCGTCGTCGAGGACGAGCCCAACGCCAAGCTGGTTACCCTCGACCTGCTCCGCATGGGCGGCGCCGACCACTGCTTTTCCCGCACCTCGGTAGACGCAGCCATCCAGTTTGCCGAAAAGCTGCCCCGCGTAGACCTCTTCCTGGTAGACATCAACATGCCCGTCCACAGCGGCTACGACCTGCTGCGCATGGTCCGCCAGCACCCCAGCCTCAACAGGGCCAAAGTCGTCGCCGTCACCGCCGGCACCCTCGACGAAGACATCCGCCGGGCCAGAGAACTCGGCTTCGACGGCTTTCTCGGCAAGCCTCTGCGCGCCGGCGCCTTCGTAGACCAGGTCCAGCGCATCCTGAACGGCGAGCCAGTCTGGGACTGGCACTAACGGGCGGCGGCCGTGGCCAGAGTAATACTCCACTTCCTCCGGTATAAATTGCAACGAATTAACGCGAATTATCGCGAAAAAAAATTAGCGTTAATTCGCGTAAACGCAAATGATTTGCGTCACGCAAATGATTTGCGTCACGCAAAGTATTTGCGTCACGCAAAGTATTTGCGTCATTCGACGCTAATATTACGCTACTACTTATGGCGACCCTTGTGCGTGTTGGCCGCCGTGGTGGTCGTTCTCGTCGCCTGCGGCGGCGAGCCAGACCAGACCCTGGGCAGCAACAATATACTGGTCGGCAACGCCACCTTGACCTGTGGCCAGGCCTGCGCCGCCCAGGGCCAATGCGGCGATTCCCTGGAGCGGGGCAAAGTCATCCTCTTGAGCAGCTTCGGCCCGGCCACCTCCGGCCACGACATCGCCGCCCAGGAAAACACGCCGGTGGTTATTAACAGCAGCCAGCAGTTGCCCGTCGTCCGCCTCCGCACCAACGAACAGCTTCCCATGAACTTTTACCAGGTCACCGTTCCTGAGCGAGGGGTAGCCTGGGTCGCCGGCTGGTGCATCGCTGGTGGGCCATAATGAAAATAATCAGCGTGAATCAGCGTTCATCTGCGTCCTATCCTAAACAACCATGAGCGCCCAGGACGAAAACAACCGCATCTTCCAGGAGCTAATAGCCGCCCAGTCGGCCGGCGAGCCCATCGTTCTGGCCACCGTCGTCCGGGCCAGGGGCTCCGTCCCCCGCCACGCCGGCAGCAAAATGCTCGTCTACGGCGACGGCCGGATCTCCGGCACTATCGGCGGCGGCGAGATGGAGGCGCGCGTCGTCGGCGAAGCGGCCGCCGCCCTGGCCGAGGGCCGGCCGCGCCTCCTGGCCTATTCGCTCGTAGACCCGGCCCGGGGCGACCCCGGCGTCTGCGGCGGCGAGGTAGACATCTTCCTGGAGCCTTACGGCGCGCCGGCCACCATCCTGGTCATTGGCTGCGGCCACGTCGGCCGGGCCGTCGCCTCCCTGGCCCACTGGCTCGGCTTCCGTGTCGCCGTCAACGACGACCGGCCGGAGCTGGCCACCCCGGAACAGACCCCCGGCGCCGACGTCTACCTGCCCGGCGACCTGGACCAGGCCCTGGCCGCCTTCCGCGTCACCCCCAACACCTACATTGCCGTCGTCACCCGCAACGTCCTGGTAGACCGCCGCATCCTGCCTCGCCTGCTGGCCACGCCGGCCGCCACCATCGGCGTCATCGGCAGCCAGCGCCGCTGGGAAGAAACCAGGCGGCTGCTCCGCCAAGACGGTCTGAGCGAGGAACAGCTCCGGCGCTTCCATTCCCCCATCGGCCTGGAGCTGAACGCCGAAACCCCCGAAGAAATCGCCGTCAGCATCCTGGCCGAAATCATCATGCTCCGCCGTGGCGGGACAGGGAAACGTATGGTTCGTACACAGGAATAGGACGCAGATTTTCGCGGATGAACGCTGATCAGGCTTTATCGCGAATGCCGAGAATGATAATTAAAAACATTCGCGCCATTCGTCCATTCGTGTCATTCGCGATTGTTAATCTGCGCGATCTGCGTTAATCTGCGTCCCATATGGTCATGCACACACCGCAAATCATCACCCGCTACGAAACCCCTGCCTCCGTTGAGCAGGCCCTGGCCTTGCTGGCCCAGGCCAACGGCCGGGCCCGCCTGGTCGCCGGCGGCAGCGACCTGCTCCTGGAACTGGAACGGGGCCAGCGGCCGGGCATAGACACCCTCATTGACGTCACCCGCATTCCCGGCCTGGACGAGATCGGCCAGGACGAAGCAGGGACCATCCACCTGGGGCCGCTGGTGACTCACAACCAGGTCGTTGCCTCGGCGCTCATTCGCGAGCAGGCCCTGCCTCTGGCTCAGGCTTCCTGGGAAGTCGGCTCGCCGCAGTTGCGCAACCGGGCCACGGTAGCCGGCAACCTGGTCACCGCCAGCCCCGCCAACGACACCATCACCCCACTCTGGGCCCTGGGCGCCTCGCTAACCCTGGCCTCGGCCGCCGGCCGGCGCGTCGTGCCCCTCCGCGACTTTTACCAGGGCCTGCGCCGCACCGCCATCCGGCCGGACGAGATGGTCGTGGATATCTCCTTCCCGGCCCTCAAGCCCACGGCCCGGGGACTCTTTCTCAAGCTGGGGCTGCGCCGGGCCCAGGCCATTTCCGTCGTCCACGTCGCCCTGGTCGTGAATTTCGACGGCGAGGTCGTCCGGGAAGCCCGGCTGGCCCAGGGCAGCGTCGCCCCAACCATCATCTCCACCCCGGCCGCCGAGGCCTACCTGGCCGGCAGGCGATTGTCCGGCGAAGTTATTGCCGAGGCTGCCCGCCTGGCCGCCGCCACCCCCACGCCCATTGACGACGTGCGTGGCCCGGCCGCCTACCGCACCGAGATGGTTGCCGTCCTGGTCCGCCGCGCCCTGGCCGCCCTGCGCGACGGCCGGGAACGAGACGCCTGGCCGGACAACCCGGTCACGTTGTGGGGCCACACCGCCGGCCGCTTCCCCACCGGGCCGCAATACGCCGCCAGCCACGACCCGGACACGCCCATCACCGCCACCGTCAATGGCCGGACCATCACGGCCGCCGGCGGCAACCACAAGACCCTGCTGCGCTGGCTGCGGGAGGAAGCGCTGCTGACCGGGACCAAAGAAGGCTGCGCCGAGGGCGAATGTGGCGCCTGCACCGTCTTCCTCGACGGCCTGGCCGTCATGGCCTGCCTGGTCCCCGCCCCCCGCGCCCACCAGGCCAACATCGTCACCATTGAGGGCCTGGCCGCCCCCCCTGGGACTGCGAGCATTGAGTTGGCGGAGTTGGGTAGCCCAACTCTCAACTCCGCTCGCGAAGGCCGGCTGGAAGCCGGCGGTCCCAGGAGCCAGACCACCGTCCCTCTTGGGACCGCGAGCATTGAGTTGGCGGCCAACTCCGCTCGCGTGGAAGCCGGCGGTCCCGGGCCGGCCGAGTTGGCGGCGCTGCACCCCCTCCAACGCGCTTTCATTGACGCCGGGGCGGTGCAATGCGGTTACTGTATTCCCGGCTTCTTAATGGCCGGGGCCAAGCTGCTCGAAGAACGGCCGCGTCCCGGCCCGGCCGAGATCAGACAGGCCTTTACAGGCAATTTATGTCGCTGTACCGGCTATTACAAAATCATTCAAGCCGTCGAACAGGCGGCCCAGGAAATGGAGGATTAACTCATGCGCCTTGATATGCAGCGAGACCATGAAACAGCCAGGCGGAAGGGGTCCGCCTTCAGGACCATCCTGGCCACCATCTGGCTGGCCATTTGTTTTGCCATTGCCTATTTTATCAGTGAGTGGCTCATCACCACCGGCGTCATGGATTACGGCTTTTTCTACAACCGGCTGTTCGTCCCTCGCTGGGTGCCGGAGTGGGGCGTGCGCGTCGGCTTCATGATCGTCATGGTCACGATCATGCAGTTCTTCGTCTTTATTGGCTTTGCTTTCACCAGCCCCAGCGGCCGGCGCCGGCCGGGCAAGCCGACCTTAGGGACGACGAACCCCGACCCCTTCGACAACAAGTATGACTATCACTAAGCCGGTCCGGCGGGTGGATGCGCTGGCCAAAGTCACCGGCCAGGCCCTCTTCCCCGGCGACATCACCCCGGACCATTTGCTGCACGGTAAACTCCTCTTTAGCGGCCAGCCCCACGCCCGGATGGTCTCAATGGACCTGGCCGCCGCCCTGGCCGTGCCCGGCGTCGTCGCCATCCTGACGGCCAGCGACGTACCCGTCAACGAATACGGCCTGATCATGCCTGACCAGCCGGTGCTGGTTGGCCTGGGCAGCAGCAAACCTAACAGCGACGTCAGCCTGTGGGAAGGCGACCAGGTGGCCGTGGTCGTGGCCGAGAGCGAGCTGGCCGCCGCCCGGGCGCGCGATTTGGTCCGCATCGAGTGGCAGCCGCTGCCTATCGTCGGCGACGTCTTCACCGCCCTGAAGGACGAACTCATCCTGCACCCTGAGCAGGGCAGCAACGTCCTCAGCCATTACCGGATTCGCAAAGGCGACATGGCCGCCGGCTGGGCGGCGGCCGGGGTCGTCGTCGAAGGCTCATACCGGTTGCCGTTCCAGGAGCACGCCTACCTCCAGCCGGAAGCGGGCCTGGGCTATATTGACGAGGCCGGGCGGGTGACGGTCGCCATTGCCGGGCAGTGGACGCACGAAGACCAGCTCCAGGTCGCCCACGCCCTGGGGCTGCCGGCCGATCAGGTGCGCATCATTTACCCGGCCATTGGCGGCGCCTTTGGCGGCCGGGAAGATATGTCCCTCCAGATTGTCCTGGGGCTGGCCGCCGTGCGCCTGCGCCAGATGGGCCTTGACCGGCCGGTGCGCATCATCTGGTCACGGGAGGAAAGCATTATCGGCCACCACAAGCGCCACCCGGCTTTTATCAAGACCCGCTGGGGCGCGACCCGGGAAGGGAGAATTACGGCCGTCGAGGCCGAGGTCATTCTGGACGCCGGGGCCTACGCCTATACCAGCACCAAGGTGCTGGGCAACGCCCACCTGATGGTCGCCGGCCCCTACGAACTCCCCAACGCCCGCCTGGACAGCTACGCCGTCTACACCAACAACGTGCCCGGCGGCGCCTTCCGTGGTTTTGGCGGGCCGCAAGGAGCCTTTGCCGCCGAGAGCCAGATGAACAAGCTGGCCGAGGCCTTGGGCCTGGACCCGGTCGAAATCCGCCTGAAAAACGTCTTGCGCGACGGCAGCCTGATGGTTACCCAAACCCCCATCCCGGCCGGCGTCAGCCTGCCCCAGGTCATCGAGCGCTGCGCCGCCGAAGCCGGGTGGGGTGAGGCGGTAACAGCCACTGTTACCGCCTCACCCCTCCGCCGCGGCCGGGGCTTTGCCTGTTCCTTCAAAAACGTCGGCTTCTCCTTTGGCTTCCCGGAACGGTGCGAGGCGACGATTGAGCTGCGCGGCGGCCGGGAGATCCAGGAAGCGGTCTTGCGCCACGCCGGGGCCGACGTGGGCCAGGGCGCTCACACCGTCTTCCGCCAGATGGCCGCCGAAGCCCTGGGCCTGCCCCTGGAGCTGATCACCCTGGACCTGTCCGACACGGCCACCAGCGGGGACTCCGGCTCGGCTTCGGCCTCGCGCATGACCTGGATGGCCGGCAACGCTATTCGCGGCGCGGCCGAACGCGCCCTGGCCGCCTGGGAGAACGAAGACCGGCCGGCCGTTGGCCATTTTCGCTACGTGCCCCCGCCCACCGAGCCTTACCACCCCGAAACCGGGGCCAGTATGCCCAACTTTACCTATGGCTACGTGGCCGAAGTAGCCGAGGTGGTGGTAGACGTGGAGACCGGGCACGTCCACCTGGAACGGGTGGTCTGCGCCAACGACGTCGGTAAGGCTATCAACCCCCAACTGGTCGAAGGCCAGATTGAAGGCGGCGTGGTCCAGGCCTTTGGTTACGCCGTCATGGAAAATTTACAGGTCGTAGACGGCCGGATTCGCAACCCCTATTTGAGCACTTACCTGATCCCCGGCATCCTGGACGTGCCCGACCAGGTCAACTCCGTCATCATGGAAATCCCCGACCCCCTTGGCCCGTGGGGGGTGCGCGGCATGGCCGAGATGCCCTTCCTGCCCCTGGCCCCGGCCGTCACCGCCGCCCTGCACGACGCCACCGGCGTCTGGTTCGACGAGCTGCCCCTCACCCCCGACCGCGTCGTCGCCCGGCTGCGCCAGCACGGTATAAACTAAACCTCCCGGAGGTTCAAGCGATACACTGGCTGTGGCCGGTCTCTGACCGCGCCAACCTCCGGGAGGTCCTCTAAAATCCGCGTTTATCCGCGTTTATCTGCGTCCCATATCATCATGCCTGGCGCCGGCGGCGGCTGAAGAGTACCACCAGGGTAACGCCCAGGCCCACGGCCGCGGCCGTCACCACCCACACCACCATATTGCTCGACGTTCCACCGCCGAAGGAGCTGAGCGACACATCGGTCGGCGGCACGACGTTGACGATGGCCGAGTCGCTGCCGGTGAAGGTTGGCCCGCCGACGATCGTCCCGGTCACGACGGCCGTGTTAGTGTAACTATTGGTCACACCGACGTCGGCGCAGTTGTAGCTCTGGCTGGCGCCAGGGCCAAGAGATCCTATAGACTGGGCGCAGGCCGCGACCGCCGCATCGCCGACCGTCACGTTGGTCAGCGTCACTGTGCCGGTGTTGGTCACCGTAATGGTGAAGTTGGCGTTGCCGCCCGTGACGACGTTCTGGGTGGCCGGTGACTTGTCAATGGCAATGCCGCCGGCAAAGCCGGCCGGGATCAGAGAAATGTCGTCGTAGTAAACGGAGCTGGCGTTGTTGGCGAAGAGGTCTACGGCGTCAATAACGGCAATGCCACCACCGCTTACCTCGCCAGTCCAGGTGCCGCTGTAGAGCTGCGTGCCGTTATAGTAGAAAGTCTGGGTATCCGCAGTAAGATCAATTTCGACCCGTATCTCTACCCACTGGTCGTAGACGATGGGAGCGGTGCCGCCGCTGATGCCATCGTTGATGACCATGTCGCTAACGCTGTCAAAGTTGACCTGCGTTGACCAGTTGTAGGGGCCGCCATCATTGTAGATATTCAACATGATAAAGTAGGTGACCCCTGTGAGGTTACCGGGAATGTACTGCCAGGCCGTGTAGGTCCACTGCCCTGAAGTAGGCCACTCATACTCATGCACCAGGTCAGAAGCGCCCAGAATGTCCACCGAGTTCGGCGCGCTGCGGGCCTGGGCGCTGCTGGTCAAAGCGCCAAAGACGCCGTTATTGTCCCAGCCCTTCCAGCCACCCTGGCCATGCATCTGGCTGCCGGTAGCGTAGGAATCAAAGTTCTCAAACCAGGCGCCGCTACTGGCCAGGGCCACCAACGGCACCATCGCCAAAACGGCAATGACCAACAAAGTCGTCAAAAAAACCTTTTTCCTCATTTCTTGAATCCCTCCTCTGTCACATAGGGCGCCATACCAGGTTGGGGGATTCTGGTATGGCCTGATCTTGAATGGCTTCGTTGACCAGCGTACTGGTCGCCAAGAAGTGAACAAGACGCTGCCCGCCTTTCATCAGCGTCCTCTCTGCTTTGAAACGGTTCCAGGGCAGGTCTCTCAAGCGGGGAAATTCTTATGTGGGCAATCAAACCATCGTCCCTCCTTGCTACTAATTGTCTATGTTGCAGGTGTCGAAGAGTGGTGCCCTAGGCCGCGCAACTCTTCTTTTGCCGATGATTACGGCCAGATGGCCCGGCCAGGCGGCCGCTAGTAAGATGAGTATAACATAAGAAAGTCAGAGTTAAAAGAAAAATGAGAAGCAAAAGATATATTTTGGGGTATAGAAACCGGTATAGGAAAATAGTCCCATGAACATAAGTCGCCTGCCTTTTGCCCACGCGCCGGTTCTGATACGTGGCGGCGGAGACCTGGCCACTGGGGTGGCTTACCGGCTCCACCAGGCCGGGTTCCCGGTGATCGTCCTGGAACTACCCCGGCCGCTCGTCGTTCGCCGCCGGGTGGCCCTGGCCACGGCCGTCCTGGAGGGTGAAGTGGTGGTCGAAGGGCTGATCGGCCGGCTAGTGCCCATCTTTGCCGGCGCCCTGGCGCTGGCCCCTACTGGTGTCGTGCCTGTCCTGGTCTCGCCCCAATTGCCGGCCGGGGCAACCGCTCTGCCCATTCCTATACTCATTGACGCCCGCCTGGCTAAACGCAATATTGATACGCGCCTGGACCAGGCCCCCCTGGTTATTGCCCTGGGGCCGGGTTTCACGGCCGGGGTGGATTGCCACGCCGTGGTAGAAACGATGCGCGGCCACCGGCTGGGGCGGGTCATCTGGCAGGGGAGCGCTGCGCCCAACACCGGCACGCCAGACCTCGTCGCCGGCAAAGGAGCCGAACGGGTGCTGCGCGCCCCGGCCGCCGGCGCAGTGACCTGGCGCTATGACATTGGCGACCTGGTTGCCGAAGGCGAGCTTCTTGGCTTTGTCGCCGGCCGGCCGGTGGTGGCCCCCTTTGCCGGCGTGTTGCGCGGCCTCATTGCTCCGGGAACCGAAGTACCGGCCGGCCTCAAGATCGGCGACCTGGACGCTCGTGGCGACGTTTCGGCCTGTTTTACCATCTCCGACAAGGCCCTGGCCATTGGCGGCGGCGTCCTCGAGGCCATATTAACCACCCTCAACCAGGCTGCCAGAGGGCAAAGTGCAGGTGCGCAAGGGGCAAGTGTGCTAATAGCAGGTACTCGCCCACTCGCAGACTCGCCAACTCTCTCCCTGCCGGCCGCCCTGCAGATCGGCCCGGCCCCGGAAGTGGTCGCTTTGGTTGGCGGGGGCGGCAAGACCAGCCTGATGTTTGCCCTGGCCGGGGCGCTGCCCGGCCGGGTAGTCACGACCACGACCACCCGCATTTTCGCCGCCCAGATGAAGCTCTCCCCGGCCGTTTGCCAGGCGGACGCCGGCGGGCTGGAAGAGCTGGGCCGCCACCTGGAGCGTTTCGGCCGCTGCCTGGTGGTGGGCCAGGTGGCCGGTGACAAGGCGCTGGGTGTCCCGCCGGAGCTGCCCGGCCGCCTGCTGCGCCGGCCGGACGTGGATTTCGTCCTGGTGGAGGCCGACGGCTCGCGAATGCGGCCGTGCAAAGCGCCGGCCGGGCACGAGCCTGTCATTCCCTCGGAGACAACATTGGTGGTCCCGGTGGCCGGCATTGACGCTCTGGGTGGGCGATTGGCCGAAGTGGCCCACCGGCCGGAACGGGCCGGCCAACTGACCGGCCTGCAGCCAGATCAGGCCGTCACCGTCGAAGCCCTGGCGACGCTGCTGGCGCACGCCAACGGGGGACTGAAAAACGTCCCTCCCCAGGCGCGAGTAATCCCCTTTATCAACAAGGTGGAAAGCGAGGAGCAACTGGCAGCAGCCCGGCGGGTGGCCCGGCTGGTTTTACAGGAGTCTCGCGTGGCCCAGGTGATTATTGGCGCGGCCAGTAGCGCCCGGCCGGTGGGGGAGATCCACCGGCGGGTAACCGCCGTCGTCCTGGCCGCCGGTCAGTCCAGCCGGATGGGCCGGACCAAGCAGTTGTTGCCCTGGGGGGAAACGACCGTCCTCGGCCAGACGTTGCGCCACCTGAAGCAGTCGGCCGTACACGATATCCTGGTGGTTTCCGGCCACGCGGCTGAAGAGGTTGAAGCCATTGCCGCCGCCGAAGGGGTGGCTACCGTTCGCAACGACCACTACGCCGAAGGTGAAATGTTGTCCTCGTTGCAGGTGGCCGTACAACATTTGCCCCTGGACCGGGCGGCGGTGTTGGTCATGCTGGCCGACCAGCCCATGGTCGAGCCGGAGACGATTGACCAGGTGTTGGCCGCTTACTGGCAGGGGGAGGGCGAGGCGCTGGCCCCGGCTTACCGGGGGCGGCGCGGCAACCCGGTGCTCATCGGCCGCCGCCACTTTGCCGCCCTGCTGGCCTTGCCGGCCGGGGCCGCGCCCCGCGACGCCCTACAGGAAGCGCTCCGCCTGGTAGAAGTACTAGCCGATTCGGTGCTGCAGGACCTGGATCGTCCAGAGGATTACCAACGCTGGCAGCCTGGCTTTGGATTTTAGACCGGGTGAGTGGACCCAAAATCTAAAATCTAAAATCTAAAATCCAATCCTACCGGCCTGCCTTCAACTTGAGCTGGCGGTAGCCGCGATTCCAGTAAATCAGGGGAGGTTGGTCTGGCCGGGGCACGCTGCTGGCCTGGACTTCGCCTACGTAAATGGTGTGGGTGCCGGCCTGGTAGCGGGCGTAAACAGTACAATCGAGCCAGGCCAGGGCGCTTTTTAAGATCGGCGCGCCCGTTGCGGCCGTGCCCCACTCACCCTCGTTAAAACGGTCCTCGTCCTTAAGCCAGGCAAAGCGGTTGGACAGGCTGACCTGGTCCTGGTGCAGGATGTTGACGGCAAACGTCGCCCCTTCCTGTTCCAACAAGGGAAAAGCGCTATGGCGCTGGTCTATCATGACCATAACCAGCGGCGGCTCCGGAGAAACGGAGGCAAAGGCGGAAACGGTCAGACCGTGGATTTCCTCTCCACTCTTGACAGTGACAATGGTGACCCCGGCCGGGAAGTGGCGCAGGGCGTCGCGGAAGACTTCAGATGATACAGGCATGCTACCTCAAAGCAATCAGTGGCGATGAACGATGAGTTTACTAAACGCTGGGCTAATAACCAATAACCATAACCTATTTTGGCACGATTCCCAGGAACGTGCGGACGACCCCGGCAATGTCGGCCAGCGTGTGAATGGTGCCAGCCAACCTGGCGTGGTCCTGGCCGACCAGGATAGTGGGTACAGGGTTGCGACTGTGCTGGCTGTGATTTTTCTCCTCAATGTTACCATGATCGCTGGTGATAATCAGCAGGCCGGCCGCGTTGTCCCAGGCGTCCAGCAGTCCGCCCAACGTTTGGTCAATAGCTTCCAGGTGCCGGGCAGCCTCGTCAAGGGAGCCACGGTGGCCGCTGTGGTCGCTGGGCCAGTGCTCAAAGAACGAGAAAGTATAAGCGCCAGCAATCCGGGCAATTTGCCGGCCGGCTTCCTCCAGGCTTAAGAGCGGCGTATCATTGTAGCCCAGGTAGTCCCGCCAGCCCCGGCCGGTAAAATCGGGGCTGACGGCTCGCCCGGCGCGCAGGTCACCGGCCGTCATGAGGGGCAGGCCGGCGCTGGTAGCGGCCAGCGGGACGGACGAAAGGAGTCGTTTGCCGCTGTTGACCGAATCAAAATACCTCTGGGGATAGGGCGTGATGAGCGCGGCCGTTCCCCCGGCGGCCACGACCTCCTGAAACAGGTTGCCCGCCTCGACAATAGCGGCGACAGCCTGGTTAGGCTTAGGGCCGTAATGCTCTCCGACCAGTTGGGGGACGTTGCGGCCAGTCAGAATGGCGGCCTGGCCGGTGGCGCTTTGCGGCCGGCCAGGAACGCCCAGGTTGGGATCGGTGGCTACCATACTGGCCCGGCCGGTGGTGATCCGGCCGGGGCCGCCGCTTTCCGGCCGGACGTACCATTTTTCGCCCAGTAGTTGGGTCAGGTTGGGCAAATGGGCGCTGGCAAAAGGGTTGATGGCCGGGTCGTCGCTGCCCAGCCCCACGCCGTCCATAAAAAAGATGTGGACGAAGCGAGGCGGCCGCGAAACGGGGTCCGAAGTTGCAGGATGGGTCATTGGGTGGGTGTATGGGCCTGAAGCCAGTCAACGATAACGGCCAGCACCTCCTGTTGTTCCGGCTCGTTATGCGTGCAGACCACGCCCTGGGCTGGGCCGTCCGGCTGCCATTCCTGGGCAAAAAGCCGGAGACTGTCAGTTGTTTGCCAACCAAATTCCTGGTGTTCCATATCCCCTCGCAGCGATGTCGCTGGAAGTTTACTGGGGGTAGGCACACTCGTCAACCTGGGACGAAACCTCCCGGAGGTTAGCAACCTCCGGGAGGTTTGCCTTGCGCCCTTGCCTTTTGCCGCCGGCCGCGTACAGTTAACGGCGATGGACGACGAAAATGTCATTCGTATCAACGACCAGGTGGCCATTTCCCGCTCCGAGCTGAGCTTTCGCTTTTCAACCAGCAGCGGTCCGGGCGGCCAGCACGTCAATAAGGCAGAAACCCAGGTGACGTTGCTATTTGACGTGGCCCGGTCGCCCAGCCTGGACGAGACCATCCGCCAACGCCTGCTGGCCCGGCTGGCCACCCGCCTGGACAAGGACGGCGTGCTACAGATTAGCGTCCAGGAGTCGCGCAGCCAGCATCAGAACCGGGAGACGGCCGTGGCCCGCTTCCAGGCGCTGCTGGCCGAGGCGCTCAAAGTCCGTAAGAAACGGCGCAAAAGCCGTCCGGGCCAGGCAGCCGTGGAGCGGCGGCTGGCCGAAAAGAAGCAACGCAGCCAGTTAAAAAAGAATCGGGGACAGAAGTGGGAGTAGCAGGGGAGAGAGGATCTACCTTCCCCTACTGCTCAATGAAAATCTGGGGGGCGAAAAGCTGCGGCCGGCAGGGGCCGTATTCTGTGCCCAGGACGACCCGGTAGTTGTACTGATAGGGTGTGTCGGTGACCAGTTGGACGTCGGCGGTGCGCTTGGCCACGACCCAACTCAGTAGCCAATCAAACGAGCCTTTCGTATTCTGGGCGAAATATTGAATGGTCGTCTGTGACTGGGTGGCCTGCTCAGTAGTACTGATGATCGGCTCGAAGCCGTACCAGGCCAGGTTATCGGCCGCCAACAGACTCTTATTGGGGTCGCCTGTAGCGTTGATGATTTCCACTGTAATGGGCGGACGAGTAGCCCGGTTGAGCGCTGGCGGCAGGAACAGCCGCCGGAACGTTTGCTGCATGTTTTCCCAAACCGGCAACTGGACGGCCGCCCCGGTTTCCGGCACCGTCCAGGACTGGATCTGGTTGCCGACGATGTACAGGTTCTGGACGCCATTTTCCCGAATAGCCGGAGCCAGCGAAGCCAGTTGCAGAATGCGGCCGATGTCCATGTCAGTTTTGACTGTGTTTTGGTAGGTATTGTACAGGTCTGGAATCTGCGCCAACAGGTTCAGGTCCACTGCCTGGTTCAGCATCGCTCGCAGCAGTTGTTGCTGGCGCCGGCCGCGATCAAAATCGCTGGTGGTCCGCCGGGAACGGGCGTACCAAAGCGCCAGGTCACCGTCCATCTGGTGAATTCCTGGCTCCAGGGTGAAGATTTCCCAATTTTCTTCGTTGTTAGGGTCCAGATCGGGGGACTTCAGCCGCCAGTCGCGTAACTCGCAACTGACGGCAACCTCCACCCCGTCCATCAGGTCCACGCCTTGTTGAAAGCCCTCGAAGTCAATCTGGGCGTAAAAATGGATGGGAATACCAAAGTTGTACAGGATAGTATCCCTGAGCTGGGCGATAGCCCCCCCAGGGTAGCCGGCCGCCGCGCCGCGAGAGAGGGCCGTGTTCAGGCGGTTCATCGTCCAGCCGGGAATGTAGACGTATAAATCACGTGGCAGCGAGACCATCGAGGCCGTCGGCCCATCCCGGTTGATGGCCACGATAATCATCGTATCGGTCCGGCCGACACCCTGGTCCAGGTCGGTATCGCTGCCCAGCAACAATACGTTGGTCGTCCCCAGGGGCACCTCAAAGGTTGGCACGGCCGTGGGGATAGCCGTCACGGCCGTGGGAGCAGGACCGGTACTGGCCAATTCTTCTGGCTCAAAGGTAGCCAGGGAAGGGACCAGTTGCGGCCGGCTGGTCGGCGACGGGGAAGGCGTCAGCGTTTGGGTGGGCGTAGCGCTGGGCAACGGGGTATCTGAAGGAATCGGCGAGGGCCCTGGACTGGGCGTTCGCGTGATAGTCGGGACGGGCGTGTTGGTGGCCGGCAAAGGCACGCGGGTGTTGGTAAAGGAGGGCAGAACGGCCACGGCCGAGGCCAATAAGGTTGGCGTGGCCAG
>JAKEFB010000072.1 GCA_022616275.1 Chloroflexota bacterium | reverse complement strand
GTAGCCAAATTTGCCGGATGCTTCCCTTTTCGTTATTGGTGCTTGACAACAGACCACATCAGCCCCTACCCCCAATGTATAAAATCCTAGACATCAAGAAAAAGTAGTGGAAGGTAAGCGGTTCGGCCAGCTCCGGCAGGCCGTTTATGACTTACTACCAGAATTAGACCTACCCGACTTACTGCTAGAGGTTCAGGCTGTTACCCATTTTGCTGAGGAATTCACCCACCTGAGCGAACCGCAAGCCCGGGCCGATGGTTTGGCCTTATCCATCTGTGCCGTGCTGCTGGCTGAAGCGTGTAATATCGGCCTGGACGACGTCGTTCACCCAGAAATACCAGCCCTACAGCGCAGCCGCCTCCTCTGGGTACAGCAAAACTACTTCCGAGATGAAACCTTAACCCGCGCCAATGCCCGTTTGGTTGCCGCCCAAACTCGTATCCCGTTGGCACAACGATGGGGCGGTGGTGATGTCGCTTCGGCCGATGGGCAACGCTTCAAAGTGCCACTCCAGACACTTAACGCCATGCCCAGTTGGAAATACTTTGGCGAAGGTCACGGCGTGACGTTCTTCACCTTTACCAGCGACCAATTTACCTCCTTCTACGGTGTGGTGATTCCCGGTGCCGTCCGGGAGGCGCTGTATATTCTGGATGGGTTGTTGGAACAGCAGACCGTGTTGAAACCGGTGGAGGTGATGGCCGATACGGCCGGCTACACCGATATTGTCTTTGGCCTTTTTTGGTTGCTGGGCTATCAGTTCAGTCCTCGCCTGCGGGATATTGGCCAAACCCGGTTCTGGCGCGTTGATAAGAAGGCTCGTTACGGAGCGTTGAATCAGGTTGCCCGGCATCTCATTGACACCCAATGCATTGTCGAAAACTGGGATGACTTGCTGCGGGTAGCTGGTTCATTGAAGCTGGGTCTCCTGAGCGCATCCGATTTTATGAAAACGCTTCAGGCTGGTAAAGGCACCTCGGTGCTGGCCAAGGCCATTGCCGAGGTCGGCCGGATGGCTAAAACGCTCTACCTGCTTCATTACATTGACGAACCGGACTACAGACGACGCATCTTACTCCAACTCCTTCGCGGTGAACAACGCCATAGTTTGGCTCGCGCCGTTTTTCACGGCCATAAAGGCGAGTTGCGCCAGAAGTACCAGGAGGGGCAGGAAGACCAATTAGGCGCATTGGGCCTGGTGGTCAATATGATCGTTCTCTGGAATACCCTGTACATGAACAAGGCCATTGACCATTTACAGGCTACCGGTATGGCCGTTCGTGAAGAAGATGTCAAACGGCTAACACCCCTGGGGCATGAGCACATTCGTTTGACAGGTCGTTATGACTTTACCCTGACGGCTACACCTGAACTGGGTGGATTACGGCCATTACGAAAAGCGTAAAACATGCCCTTTTACAGAAAGACGGCCACTGTAGCGGCTCCTCTCCAAGAACAATGAGCTGATTAGTGGCCGTTTTCTGTTCCAACCCTAGTCAAAGGTAGGTTTCAGGTATTTATGGGCAACAGCGGGCATGGGATTCGCTCCTTGCCATACGTGGCATATATATAAGTAGGAAGAGACGGCGCGGCCGCAGCTGGGAGGTAGGCAGCAATGGCCGCGCCGGGTCCGAAAGGAAGAGGGAGATGAAAAGACGGTTAAGAGACTTTCTCAAGCAGCGCCACGTCGCGTGTGTCGCCGATTTTCAACCGGTCGCGGGTATGAACAGTGATAGCGTCCGTCCAGGGTGTCGGCGGATTGGTCGTATAATCGTAGCTGGTCTCGACTTGGACGATGGTCAGCGTTTCGTTAAAGGCAGGGTGGCTGACCTGGTCACCCACTTGCAGTTTTTTGAACTCGTTACGGGTCATAGATAACCTCCTGATGAACGGCGTTACCGGCTCTAGAGATTAGGAACAGCCGGCGCCGGTTCAGTCGTCGAATAACTCTTCGTAGAAGAGATCAAAGTCGTCACTCATTCCTTCCTGCGCCTCATCGAAACCGGCGTCTTCCAGGGCGGCCCCGGCCGCTTCCTCCGGCGAGAGGCCATCGTCATACCAGTCGCGATAGGGCTGGTCGGGTAAGTCGTCGGCGCTGACGAACGCTCTGGCGAACACAGCCGCGTTGACTTGCCGCATCCAGGCAGCAAAACTTTGTGGTTGGGACATAGTGGTGACTCCTTGTAGGTAAGAGTGAAGGTGGCCGGAAACCGGCCGTGTCAGAGGGCTAGTATTCGTCCGGCCGCAATACAGTGGTTATACGGCGATCTGCTTCCGTGATGATCCAGATCCGCGCCGTCTTCCCACCAGGGAGCGGCACATCGTAGGCCGAGAGGACCCGGAAGCCTTCTTTCACGGCAATCTCGTTTTGTCGCCTATCGAAGCTGTCCAGATCCCCGTAATCGCCGGCAGCGTGCCGGGCTAAATAGGGAGTAAAGTCCACCCCCAACGCCGCCGCGCCTTCGGTCATGACGACGGCGCCCAGCTCAAAGAGCCGGTTGTTCTGACCTTCATCGGCCAGAGAAATCCGGAGATACGGCTCGCCGGCGATATCGTGTTGGAGCCTGGCCCGCAAGCGCCAGCTGTGCCGGTTACCCAGGCCGTGAATGATGACCGTGAACAGCCGCTCGGCCGGGCTGATGTCCTGGCCGCCGGCGATGCACATCGTCATGATGTCGTGCCAAATTCCTCTATAGTCGTTAGGCCATTCCGAGGCAACGGCGCGGTGCATGAGGTCAATCAAGCCATCTGAGGCGGTGACCGGGATCTTGAAGTGCTGCCGGGTAACCTCGTCCAGCCCCAACTGGCTCAGCCGGGCGTCCAGTAAACGGCCGGCCTGGAGTTCTTCCACCAGGCCCGGGCCGGCGACAATCACCATCACGCCATCGTCCTCGCCGTTGGTATCCTCCGGCGACAGCGCCCAGTACAACCCCATCTGGTTCAGGGGCACGGCCGGTGGTGATAGCTTTTCAATCCAGGTATAGCCCAGCTCGCGGCAGAGGGTATCGGCCGTTTCCAGGATGCGCCGGTAGGCTATTTCGTCAATCTGGTCGGCCGGCAGGGTGGGGTAGAGGCAGTCGGCTACCAGGTCGCTGACGGCCTGGTACGAAAGATAACGCTCGTCGCCCACCGTGATAGTCGGCAGCGAGGCGATGTGGTCTTTGAGGTTGTCCATCAGTTGCTCCCAAGAAGAGGGTAGGGGGATTATAGGCTATGTAGCGCTTTGAATGACTCACTCATCGGCGCAATTTCATAGTCCCGGCCGGCCTGCAGTTCGTGAACGGCCGGATAAACGGTGACGTTCTGGGCTGGGTGATAGACGCCCGGTCCCGACTGTTGCAACCGGCGGTGCAGCTCATACGGATCGTGAATGACGATGAGGGTGTTCAGGCAATCCGGCCACTTGCCGGCCGCCAGAAGCTGTCGGGCCACCTCAATCGCCCGGTGGTGGGCGCCCGTATCACTGCGGCCACCCTTAATTTTTACCTGGAGGTTCCAGTCCGGGTTGTTCATACGGCCGCTCCTTGTCGGGTTTGCCTCTGCAGCAGCAACAGGCGCATAGCGTCAGTAGAGACACCGGTGCTGACCGCTACCTGGCTGGCCGCCAGCAGCTCCCGGTATCGTTGGCAAGCTAGGGCAGCGTCTTCAACGCCCTCCAAGAACAATGCTTCCCCTTGGACCCAGGCGCCGCGGCGGTCGCCGTCAAAACGCTCAGTGGCTAGGCGGGACTCGGCCGGCAACCGGCCGTGCATCCAGGCGGCGCCCCGGTAGAAGGCGGCGGCGAAAATGTGGGACATCCGCTCAGCCTCGTTCATAGGCAGTTCCGGCAAGGCGAAGAACTTCTCGGCCGCTGTGGCCATGGCTTCAGCGTCCTGGGGGTCTGGCAACCAGTCCGGTCTTTGCCGGGCCGTTTGTTTCGCCGCTGCCGCCGGGGGCTCATATTCCTGGTACTCCCAGATGGTAACGTTAGCCGGGAGTTGCTCGACGATAGGCAATACCTGCTCTCGCGGCAGACGGCCGTTGCCAATGCCGGGGAAGTTGAGACAAACCAGGGCAGTAGGATGCGCGGCGCACCAGGCGTGTAAAGCGGCCGTGCTGTGTTCAATAATGGTCGGGTCGGCCGGCTGATCGTAACGGGTTTTCACCTGGAACGCGCCCAGCTTCGCGGCTGGCCAGCGCGGGCTGACCAGCAGCCCGTACTCGCCCAGGTGGCCACAGGCGTTCAGGATTTGCCGGCCGAGGGCTTTGTCCAGGCCAGGAAAGCGGTCGCGGGCCTGGCAGGCGATGCCCCGGCCCATCACCAAAGCGCCGTTCTGGCGGATCGTCGAATTGGTTGTGATAAGAAAGAGGTCTGCTTTGCTGTAAGCCGTCCACATGTCGCCGTATCTGAACTCAGCCATCGTAGCCTCCTTTGGATTACTTATCCAAAAAATGCCAAGCGTTAGCGAGGCTCCGGTATGTCCAGTCGCTATAATGAATCAGCCTACTTCTAAAAAGAAAAGTAAGCTTTTCACCTGTGAACTAAATCACAAGCACTATTGAGAGCCTTTCTCCGCAACGATTTGTTTCTTTTGCCAACAAATTGCGTAGAAATTGAGGCGTTGTTTTGGCGCTTTTGACTCCCCAAATTTAGACAGCAAGCCAGGTTGGCTGAAATAGCTTACTTCATCACGCTGACCTTATCGCAACCCCGCCCGGCGTCGCTTCTCTTCTTGAGTGGCCAGCGCTCGCTGCTGGATAATCTCGTCCGTCAGATACAACCCTTGAAGCCGTTCTAATTCGGCGCGCACCTTTTGCCACCACTCCCGAAAAGAGGCACTCTTGATATGAATCTCCTTATCGCCAAACGCCAGGGCGTGGGCATGAGAATAAGTGGTGTCCTGGTGCGCCACCAGCCGCCACACCGGAAACAGGTCGCCGCTGGCGCGAATCGCCTGGCAGTATTCTTCGGGCGAAAGGTGGACATATTTAACGGAGAGGATGAACTGGTAAGTGAACGCCTTGGCTTTTGCCTCTCGGGTCACCCACTCCAACACAGTCTCATGGGTAAACGTTTCTCCACTTTCTCCATACCAGACGCCTCGCTGCGCTGTTGAGGCTGGCGGTGGCTGGGGATCAGGACCGAAGGCAAAGGACTGGGCCAGCTTCCTGGCCACGGTAGCCGACGGGCGGCCGGTCGGCGTCTTGTTGCGGATAACCTCTATACGGACAATGGTCGTTGCTTCTGTCATCTATCACGCTCCATAGCTTCTTGGCAGGTTTAGCGCTATTGTTGGTTCTCAATTTTCGAGAACAGTAGAGGCTGGTTCGTCTCACCGCCGAGGGCGGCGGCCTTCGCGATTCACTGTTTTCGACTTCCCTTTTTACCTTTCCGCCGTTTACGAACATCCTTTTGGGAGGCAATGAGTTCGTAGGCCGCGCCGTATTCGGCGATCACTTTTTCCCGCAGCGTTTCATAATCCTTGGGGTCGTAGTGGAAAAAGGCAGTCGCCGAATAATCCCAGGCCCGTTCGCGGATCATATCCCGGTCCAGCTTGGCGGCGCATTCGGCGCATAAGCCCATGTCATCCAGCGGCCGCCGTAAATCACAGCCGGCGCATGCGCTGATGCTATCTACCGGATCAACCATACGGCCAATATTCGGCGCCGAAGGTAGCTTCCATGACCGGCAAGCCCTTTTCATTTATTCGATATTCAAGCTCGGCAAACAACAACTCAACCGTAATCCTCTTCTGCCTGGTATCCACTTCGACTTCACAGGGAACGGCGGCCCATACCTTGACGCGGCTGGCTCTCAGGATATTTACCTGCACCAAAGCCACATCGGGTTCCTTCTCCCAGAGCAGGGTAAACAGTTCACATTCGCGCCCATCCTGGAAGGTGGTGCAGTACACGCCGCTCACCTGGTCCAGGGAAACCGCTGTGTCAGCGCGCCACACCTCAATTTCCCAGGCGGTAAAAGGCTGGCGCCGGTACAGCAGGTAGTCCCACGTGTCGCGGCCGTCCGTTTCGGTGACCGCATAAGCCCCATAAAATCTCCCGCAGGGAACTTCCCGATTTATCGGGGAGGGGAATGCGGGGCGGCGTAAGCTGCTCTCCCCCCTTTGTACTCCCGAACAAATGTGCTATGATTCCAAACGACAAACGCCGGTCGGGGCGCAGCAACGCCCACCGGCCCTCCGACTTTCCAGGAGTCGAAGCGTGACTAACACCGTCACTAGAAGCTACAAGTACCGGCTTTACCCCAACCAAACACAGCAGAAAGCCCTGGGCGATATTCTGTGGGCGGCCTGCACGCTCTACAACCAGGCCCTGGCCTACCGTAAGAAACGGTGGCAGGAGTCCCGGCGCGGCGTCACCTACTACGAGCAGGCGGCGATGTGGCGACAGTGGCGCAACGAAGAGCCGGAGGAGAACCCGCTGCGTGTGCTCAACATGACGGCCGGCCAGCAGGTGCTGCGCCGGCTGGACAGCGCCTACCGGGCGTTCGTGAAGGGGCAACGGGGCGCGCCGCGTTTTAAGCGAGTGGACAGGTTCAACAGCGTGACCTACAAGCCGGGCGATGGGGCAGCTATCCAGAACGGCCGGCTCTACGTGCAGAACGTCGGCCTGGTCAAAGTGCGCTGGCACCGCCAACTGCCCGGCGTCGTCAAGAACATCGTCATCACCGGCCTCAACGGCCGCTGGCACGTCTGCTTCCAGGTTGAAATTGAGGCTGTCCGGCCGGCCCTGCATCCTGGCCCGGCTGCCGGCGTGGACGTGGGGATTCACCACGCCCTGGCCCTCTCCAACGGCGAGTTCGTGGACAGCCCGCGCCACCTGGCGAAGGCCCAGGCCAGGCTGCGGGTGCTCCAGCGCACGGTGGCCCGGCGCAAGCAGGGCGGCCGGAATCGGCGCAAAGCCGTCCGCCAATTGGCCCGGCAACACGAGCGGATAGCCAACCAGCGCCGGGACTTTTGGCACAAGGCCACCCGCAAGCTGGCTGGCGAATTCAGCGCCATCGTCATCGAAGACCTGGACCTCAATTTCATGCTGCAAAACGGCAACCTGGCCAGAGCCGCGCATGACACCGGCCTGGGGATGTTCCGTGACCTGCTCGCCTACAAGGCTATCGAGGCCGGGGGCGAGGTGGTTGCGGTTTCTCCCCAGAACACCAGTCAGATGTGCTCTGGCTGCGGTTGTCTCGTTCCAAAAGCGTTGAGCGTTCGGATTCATCAGTGCGATCATTGCGGATTGAGGCTTGACCGAGACGTGAATGCGGCCCGGAACATTCTGAAACGGGCAGGGACGCTGCCTTTAGGCGCTAACGTGGATGGGTACATCGTGCGTAGCCTAAGAAGCTCCCCCTCTTAGAGGGGGAGAGTCGTCACCTTCCCGGAACATCCCCGGCATATCCTCGTCATAGACAGCTTCTGGCGATTCCGGCTGAACCGCTACCTCGCCGGCCTTTCCGGCCGGCAGTTCTGCTTCTGCGGCCCAAAATCGGGGTTCAAATCCCGCATAGACGGTTTGGCCTCACAATATTTTTTCCGGGGATTGTAACGCTAAGGGGTAGCTGGAGTGTTTTTGCTCGTGTAAACTTGACCTATAATGGTTGACCGATATAGTAGTATATCGGTCAAGTTTGACCTTCGATAAAATGCTGACCGGGAAATTACCCGCTTTGTAGCCTGTAGCGACCCCTGAAGCCAGAGGGTAAGTTTCGCCCGAAAAGTCGTCGGATAATTTTCTGCCCCTACCAGTTGCCAGAACTTGGAAAGAATTAAGTGCTGCCAGAATCAGATGTATTAGCCCCATTTGCCCAAACGTTGGCAGCCCATAACCCGAAAACGGTCCGGGCTTACTTATCTGCGCTGCGGGGATTTATTGCCTGGTTGGAGGAACAACCTGGCGGCCGGCCGTTTCGGGTGGGACTCGTGACCGAAACGGCCGTTCGTAGCTATCTCGACTTTTTGACGGCCAACAATCGTTCTCCCCGCACCCGTAGCCAGGTCTTAACCGCCATTCGCCGCTTCGGCCGGTGGGCAATGGGGGAGGGATTGCTACGACGAAATCCGGCGAATGCCATTGAGCCACCGACTATCGTTGCCGTGGCTCCCCGAGAATTAACGGCCGGGCAACGGTATGTGCTGAAGAACCGGGTGGAGTTAAGTGGCTCCAAGCGGCTGACCGCGATTTTCGCCCTGGGGTATTGGGCCGGTCTACGGGTCAGTGAAATTGCCCTCTTGCGCCTGACGGATTGTGAGGTCAACCAACGCGCCGGGGTGATCACCATTCGAGATAGCAAAGGGGGCAAGACACGCACGCTGGATCTGCACAACCACGCCCGCCGTGCCCTCTATGACTATCTCTCCATAAAGGAAGCAAGTGGCTCTGAAATGCGTGATAGTGAGAGCGCCTATGTCTTCACCAGCCAGCGAGCTGCTTACTTGCGGCGGCAGGGCCGGCCCGATTATCTGACCGCCCGTGGGATTGAGCACCTGTGGCTGGCGATGAAACGCCAGGCCACTCAGGAGGAATGGCCACTGATAGCCGATATTACCTTCCACGACTTGCGCCACGACTTCGCCCACCGGGCGCGAGAAGCTGGCTGGGCCTTGGAAGAAATCGCCGTGTATCTGGGCCACCAAACGAAAGATGGCCTACCGGCCATTGCCACGACCGTCCGTTACACCCTGCCCAGCCGGGGGCAACTCAAAAAGCGTCTACAAACCTTGAGTGGCTAACCTGGCATGGCCGACAAAACGCCCAATCTGCTGACGGCCGAACAACGGCTTTGGTTCACTGCCATTCCGGCCGACCTGCCGCAAACAAGCATCGTTCAATATTACACCCTTTCCGCTGAGGATATTGGCTTCATCCGGCGGCAACACGGCCAGGCCAATCGGCTGGGGATGGCAGTGCAATTATGCATCTTGCGCTTTCCAGGCCGGCCCCTGACTGACTTGCCCGGTATTCCAGAAAATGTCCTTCATTACGTGGCCCAGCAGGTGCAGATTCCGGCCACTCACTTTGCCAGGTATGGGGAGCGGACAGATACCCTCTATGAACACCTGGCGCGTATCCGGCGGGTCTACGGCTATCGAGAGTACAGCGGGGAAGAGATTGTCCCCCTGATTCGTTCCTTGTTACCTCTAGCGATGGAGAGTGACGAGGTGTTGCCTCTGGTAGAGGCGGCGCTGCTGTACCTGCGCGAAGGGAAAGTCATTGCGCCAGCCATCACCACCATTGAAGGTGTGGTGTGGCGCGTGTTGCGTATTGCCCGCTGGCGGGTGTATCACCGGCTGACTCGTTCCCTGACTTCCACCCACCGGGAAACTCTGGACAAGCTGCTCCAGGTGGACAAGGCCAAGTCCAATCTCAGCCTCCTGGCCTGGCTGCGGCAGCCCGCCGCTCATCCCTCAGCCGATAGCCTGTACCATTTGTTAGAACGGCTGGTTTTTGTCAAACAGTTGCACCTTCCTGCCTTATCCGACAACGTCCATTCCAACCGGGTGCGCCAGTTAGCCCAACAATGCCGCCACTACAAAGCCCAGCCCTTGTCCCCCTTCAAAGCGCCACGCCGGCATGCCTATCTGGTGGCTTACCTGGGCGGCTTTGTCGGAGAAACGACCGACGAGGTCGTGCTGATGTTTGACCGCTGGTTTGGGGATTTGATACGGCGGGGGAAAAATGCCCAGAAACATCGGCTCTACCGCAGTGTAGCTGAGTTAAACAAAGCCCTCAATACCTTGACCGCCGCCATGGAAGCCTTTCTGGCAGCCAGGGAAAGTGGAGCGGACCCGGTAGCCGCGTTGTTGGCGGTGGTCGATGAGGCCGAACTGAAAGCGACGGTGGTCTTAGCCAAAACACACATGCGGCCGGCCAATCTCGATTTTCGGGATTTGCTGGAAGACCGTTACACACACCGCCGGAAGGCGATGCTGCAAATGTACCGCGACCTCTCCTTTGAATCGGTGGCTGAAGAAGACCCGGCCTTGTGCGCTCTGGATTATGTGGTCCTGTTCCAGGACCAGCTCAAGAAGCGGGTCACGGCCGTGAGCCAACAGATTAAACAGGAAGAATACACCGCTCCCCTCGACCACCTCAAGTATACCTACTGGAAACGACACGCTTTGTTGGAAAAGGGGAACATCAATCCCAACTTCTACGAAATGGCCGCCTGGCAACGGCTGCGAGAAGGGGTGCGGTCTGGGGATATTGCCGTGCAAGAGAGCCGCCGATACCGGAAATTTGAGAGCTACCTGTTGACGGCCCAGACCTGGCAAAAACTGAAGGACACCCAGCAAACGCGCCTGGCGATAACCGATATGGAAGCCTATCTACAAACCAGGCACACTCAGATAAAAGAGCTGGTTGAAAAACTTCCTGCTCTGCTGGAGAAGGAAAATCCGCTCTCGGTGGGAAAAGATGGCTTGCTGCACCTGGCCGGTGATGAAAAGAGCACACCCGACGAGGTGGAAGAGTGGGAGCGCCGCCTCTACCGGCCCATGCCAGAGATGCAGTTGGCCGATGTCATCGTGGAAGTGGCCGGCTGGACAGGCTGCCTTCAGCCTTTCACCCACCTGGGCACCGGCCAATTGGCCGAGGGGAAAGACAAAGAGCGGCTGATTGCCACCATCCTGGGGCCGGGGTTAAACCTGGGACTGGCGAAGATGGCCCAGGCCACGCCGTTCTCTTGGGAGGAGCTGTCGCAGATGGCCGAATGGTATGTGCGGCCGGAAGCCATCCGGCAAGCACAGATTATCCTGGACAACTTTGTCTTACATCACCCGTTCGCCAAATATTGGGGAGAGGGGAAAAGTTCCTCCTCAGATGGGATGCGGGTGGTGGTACCGGTAGAAGCGGTCAACACGGTCTACAATGCCCGTTATTTTTTCTTTGAGCGGGGACTGACCATTGTCACCCATGCGGCCGACATCTGGATGCCCTATCGGACCGACATCGCCGGCGACGAACGAGAAGCCTTGCATGTCATTGACGCCCTCTGCCACCACGAGACGGACTTTGACATCCTGGAGCATTACACCGACACCGGTGGCTACACCTACCATGTCTTTGCCCTCTGTTGTTTACTTGGTTTTCGCTTCGCCCCGCGCATCCGCTCCATCACCGAGCAATTTCTGTTTACGGTGGAACCATTGGCGGTGGCCAAAGAGGTGGAATACCTGGTCAAAGGCACGGTGAACAAAGACCTCATCCGCGACTATGGCGACGAAATGGGCCGCTTTGCCGCTTCTATCCGGCAGGGCACGGCCTCCGCTTCTTTACTCATGCGCAAACTGGCCGCTTATCCCCGGCAAAGCCGGCTGGCTCAAGCCTTTAATGAGATGGGAAAACTGGAGCGTACCCTCTTCGTCTTGCAGTATCTCCAGGATAAACCCTTTCGACAGCGTATTCGCCGTGGCTTGAATAAAGGAGAAGCCATTCATCACCTGGCGCGAGCGTTGGCGATTGGGCAGTTGGGGGAGTTGCGTGAGCGAGAAGCCGATGACCAGTTGAACCGGGCCAGTTGTTTGATGCTCCTAGTCTCAATGATTTCGGCCTGGAACACGGTCTATCTGGCCAAGTCAGTCGCGGCGCTTGAGGAGAAAGGAACGCCCGTACCTGAAGAGTACCTGGCTCACATTTCGCCGCTCCACTGGTCTCATATCAACTTCTTGGGCCAGTATGAGGTGGACCTGTCGCAGGCTTACCCCCTCGACAAGTTACGGTCGTTACACTTCCCGGACTAATTGTGAAATTCTTCCGTAACGCGGTTTTTCCTGGAAAAAATACGATGATACCGATTAAAGCGGCCAGGGCGACAGTAACCTGGTACTGGCCATAGGTTTCCAGCGTCAATAAGCGGGCCAGCAGGCTACTGGTGGTCACCGGCCAGGACCATCGGCTCGCGGGCTGCTAGCGCCTCTTCCTCCGGGGTGGTGGAGCCGCCAGTGACCATCAGGCCCATCACCACCTGCTGGCGCTCCCTGGCCGCGGCCAGGTTGTATAGACGGTCGGGGCCAGGGTCAGCCGGCCACCGATTTGCCGGCGTCTGGGCGGCTTCGACGCCGTAGGCCAGGCTGCCGCCGCAGGATGTTCACGGCCCTCGCAATCATGCACAGAAATGACGCACACCCCGCCCGGCCACCTGGACAATCGGGCCGAATCAATGGATAATTCGTAGACAGCATCCGCTTCCGTTAAGACGCACTCTCAGCAGTTGCCAGGTGGACAATGGACGAACTGCGCTTCTGGCTCCTCGGTCCACTCCAGATCTGGCGTGGTGAGACGCGACTGGATTCTTCACTGGCCAGCCCGCGTCTGAAAGCGCTCCTGGCGCTTTTCCTCACCCTGCGCGATCAATTTGTACCCACCGAACAACTGATTGACTTTCTCTGGCCGGAGATCAGCCCCAAAAGCGCCGCCAATAATGTGCAGGTGGCCGTGAGCCAGTTGCGCCGCTGGTTGGAGCCTACCCTCCATCACGCCGGCGACTCGCGCTATCTGAAAACCGAGCCCGAGGGCTACCGCTTCCTGACTCACAACGTCTACGTAGATCTAGACGATTTCACCGACGCCCTCCAGCGCGGGAAAAGGGTCTTACGCAGTGGCGATTGGCCGCTGGCCCGGACAAACCTTGAGCAAGCCCGCCAGCTCTATCGCGGCGACTATCTGAGCGATCTGCCTTACGCCGAGTGGCTCTTGCCGGCGCGAGAGCGGCTGCGCGACGCTCACCTGCAGGCGCTAGAAGCGCTGACCGAGGCCTACCTGCGCCTGGAGCTTCATGCGGAGACGATCGGAGTATGCCGGCAGGCGCTGACGATTGACCCTTTGCGCGAGATCTTCACGCGACAGCTCATGCAGAGTCATGCGTCTCTTGGACAACGGCCTGAAGCGCTGGCAGCCTACGAACGTTGCCGGCAGGTGCTGGACGAGGAGCTGAACCTCGAGCCCTCGGCTGAGACGCGGGCTCTGCGCCAGGCGATCCTGACCGGCAGCCTGGCGGCGGCCTCTACCGCTGCCCCAGGCGTTGCCGCACCAACCGTGGAGTTACCGTTGGTCGGCCGGCGCGAGGCCCTGGCGGCCCTTGAGGCCGCCTGGAAACAGGGAACGGCTCCGGTAATCATCGTCGGCCCGGCCGGCATAGGCAAGACACGACTGCTCTCCGAATTTACGGCTATGGCACAGGGCAGAGAGCAAGGTATGAGGGGCAAGCAAGCTGACGGCCGACAGCCCGCCCCCTTATCCTTCCAGCCACTCAAAACTTTCCACAGCCAGGCGCGCCAGGATGAAGCGCCCTTCGGCGCAGCTTTGCGTTGCCTGGGTGCTTACCTGCGTTGCCGGCCCCCGGCCGTCGCGCTGGCTTCTTTGGGGCCGATGGGGGCACCGCTGGGCCATTATCTGCCGCTACTGCCTGAGCTATGGCCTGCTTGCCCGCCTTACACGCCGCTCTCGCCCGAGGCCGAACGCGAGCGCCTGCACCATGCGCTGCTGGCCGCCCTGCGCCTGGCCGCGGCCGAGCCATCCCTGTTCGCCTGCGATGACTGGCAGTGGGCCGACGAGGCCTCGCTGGCCGTTTTCCTCCACTTATTGTCCGGTCTAAATACACATGCCCTCTTCATTTTTGCCTGTCGCAGCGAGGAACTGTCCGGCAACCAACCGTTGGCCGGCTGGCTGGCAGCCTTGCGTGATGCGAAACGGCCGGTCGAAATAGATCTGGCCCCTCTGAGCCCCACCGATGTGCTGGACGCCGTGCGCGGAGTGACCAGCCTGCCCGATCCTGTGTGGCTCAGCCAGCGGTTATATGAAGCCACGGCCGGCCATCCCCTGTTCCTGACGGAAAGCGTACGCGGGCTCATTGATTCCAGCGGCCTGTACCGCGACGCCAATGGGGTATGGCGGCTGGGCAGCGCGATAGAACAGGCCGACTTAGCAGCACTGGCCCTCTCGGATACACTACGCGAAACGATTCTGGCCCGCGTAGACCGCCTGGCCGCTGACGAGCGTGGGGTCCTTGATGCAGCGGCGGTTGTCCAGTCACATTGCCGGGCAGCGCTTGTAGCGGCTATGCTGCAGGTTGAGCCCGTAGCCGCAGTGCAAGCGCTGCAACGACTGGCCGCCCGCCGCCTGTTGGCGGCCGGCGAAGAGGAGCGCTGGGAGTTTTCCCATCAGTTGATTGCCGAGGTCCTCTACGCGGAACTGCCCAGTGCCTACCGGCGGCTGCTGCACCGTCTGGCGGCTGAGGCCCTGATAGGCGCTTATCCGCCCGACCCGTCTGAAGCCGCAGCTCGCATTGTAGATCATCTGCAGCAAGGAAGTAGCGCAGCGTCGGCGGTAGCCCGCTGGGCCGTCCTCGCCGGAGAATGGGCCTGCCAACAGTTCGCCTACCGCCAGGCACAGAGTTATTTTGGGTTGGCCCAGGCGCAACTGGAGCAGCTCCGCGAAAGTGACGAAACGTGGGGCCTGGCGCTGCGCATCTACGAGGGCCTGGGGACGGTACAGCCGCAAATTGGGCAGAGCAAGGCGGCCCTCCAGTCCTTGCAGCAAGCTTTATCGCTGGCCACCGATCCGGCCGATCGGGCGCGCCTGCTACTCCGGCTGGCTCGGATTTATGAGTATGACGCCGGCGAGTACGAGCAGGCGCGGATAGTCCTGGCGGAGGCAGAGGAGCTGCTGCATCAGGCGGGGAGCACAGACCGCCAGGGGCAGTCTGAAATCCACACCATTCTGGCGCGCATCCACTATTGGCGCGGGGAGTACCAGCAGGGCGAACGGCTGGCGCGGCAGGCGGTGGAGGAAGGTCGCAACACGTCGGCCGAACCCCTTGCGCTCAATACCCTGGCGCTTAACCTGCTCAAGCTGGGAGGCACCGAAGAAGCTATTGACATACACCACCACCTCCTTCAGATTGCTCGAACCACCGGCAACCTGCGCGCTTTGGCGACAACCCAGAATAATCTAGGGCTTAGTCTGCAGGCCATTGGCAAACTTTCAGAAGCGCTGCAGACCTACGAAGCGGCAACGCAGGTGCTGGAACAGCTTGACGACCTGCGCAGCCAGAGCATCGTCTATGCCAACCTCGGCATCGTAACGGCCTTTCTAGGCTATCTGGCACGCTCGGAGGCCGCCTTCCGGCGGGCCATCGAAATAGCCCAGGCAATCGGTGCGCCCTATACGGTGGCCCTGGCGCGCCATCTTCTCGCTTACACCCTGATGTTGCGAGGCCGGTTGGAGGAGGCCAGGCAGGAATTGGATGCCTCTCTGGCTCTGGCCAGGAACATTGATGCTCGTGTGGTGGAGGCCCAGGCTCACTTCGAGTATGGCCTATGGTCTTGGGAGAAAGGCGATCTCCAGGGTGCTGAGGAGCACGCCCGCGTTATGCTCGACCTCGGTGGCCGGCTTGGCGACAATTTATGCCAGCGAGAGGGTCGTGTGCTGCTGGGCCGCGTCTGCCTGGCTCGTGGGGAACTCGACGCTGCCGAATCGTATGCCCAGGCAGGACGCGACATTGCTGCCACGGCTTCCCAGCTCCTGACCGTCGGCCGCGCCGAGCGCCTGCTGGGCGAGATCGCCGCCGCGCGCGGCCAGCGGGGGGCAGCCAAGCACCACTTTGCGGAAAGCGAAAAAATCTTCCGGGGCGCCGCCGCTCAGGTCGAGCTGGCGCAAACGCTGCTGGCCTGGGCCGAGGCGAGCCGTGCACCAGGCGCGCCGGACGAGCTCTGGCGGCCCCGGCTGCTCGAAGCCCGCCGTCTGCTCCACCGCGCGGGCGCCATCCCTCTCTGGCGACAGGTGCGCAAGCTGCTAAGCGACGTTCAGGCGTAGGGTGAGCTGCCCGCTTGCCCTCCTTGCTGTGGCGTGTTTTTGCTGGCAAAAACCAGTCTCCTGAGCGCGCCACCCAAGCTGCGCGCTTGCGCTCCAAATGCCAGTCCCGGTTTCTCTGACAAACCGGGCTTCCCTTTCCCTTCGATTCAGCGCGGATTAAGGTCGCCCCTTCATACTGCCTGGTGACGAATCAAGGCGATAACTGAGGTCACTCATGTCCAAAAGTGAATTGCGGGCAACGTTTATTCTGAGGCTGTGGCGCGAGCGCAGCGCCCCGGCTGGCGAGTGGCGCGGCGAGGTCGAATATGTGCAGCCGGCCTACATTGCCCGCTTCGGTGACCGAGCGGCCCTCTTTGCCTTTATCTGGTCTCAATTAGCTGAGTTGGAAAAGGGTACTACAAAAGAGAGTTGCGACAACCTGGCGACTGATTAAGATCGCGTTTCCTCCAGGAGGTTATCATGTACCTACGACGATATTGGTTAACGGCCCTGGGTCTATTTGGGGGAATTCTGGCTACGTTTGGTCTGCTTTATGGTGGGCAGCTGCTCGCATCATCCCAGGGTACCAGACCGCCACTCATTCCACCTGGCCAACAAGCGCCCGGCACGGCCGTCATGGCCGTCGAGCCGCCGGGCCCTCCACTCCAGGTCGAGGCCGTCTTCGCTGTTACAATAACAGTCGCCCAGGTAGACGCGCCGGTGAGCGCCTTTCAGTTTGACCTGGCCTACGATCCAGCCCTCCTTTCATTTCGCTATCACGATCCCGGCGCCTTCCTGGGCGCCACCGGCCGCCAGGTTGTCTGCCCGGCCGTCTCAGCCACGGCCGGCCTGATTCGCCTGGCCTGCGCCTCCGCCGGTCCGGTTGCCGGGCCAGCAGGCAACGGACCGCTGGCTGTGCTGGTCTTTCAGGGCACGGCCGAAGGGACCAGCAACTTAACCCTCAGCAACGCCCAGGTGGCCAGCAGCGACCGGCCGCCGCTGTCTATTCCCCTCACGTTACAGCACAGCCAGGTAACTATCGGGACGCCGGCGACCCAGACGCCGACGCCCACCAATACGACCACGCCAACGGCGACTTCGACGGCCACGCCAACGGCGACTTCGACGGCTACACCAACCACCACTGCCAGCCCCACGGCGACGGCTACGCCAACCACGCCACCGCCAATCCACACCATCTTTCTACCGGCCCTCTTGAGACAGTAGGCAGGATGCCGGCCGGTGGCTGGGCAACTGGTACTCCCCGAACCGGCCGGCGCAGCCGAATGGAGCGCAGACGATGAATAAAAGAAACCAGGTAATCGTCAACGCGGTGGTCGCGTTCACTCTCCTCTTTCCCTGGCCGGCGGCCTATCATCCGGCCGCGTCCGGCCGCGCCTTGCCGCCCGCCAGCGAACAACCAGCGGCAGCCCAGCCTCCTGCCTTACCCCCACGCGATCTCCCGGTGCGGCCGGCGACGAGCAGCTTCTGGGCTGACGTAGACGGCGACCAGGACGTGGACGCGGCCGACCTGCAGGCCGTGGCCGAAATCTGGAACTGCACGACCGGCCAGCCCTGCTACGACCCGGCCTTCGACCGGGATAGCGATGGCGATATAGACGCCCTGGACCTGGCCACGCTGGGCAATGAGTACGACGTTAGCCCGCCGGAGATAACGATCACTACCCCGGCCGGCAACGCCGTCGTCGGCGGTACGGCGATCCAGGTTACGGGGACCGTTAGCGACGTCCACACGGTGACAGCCGTGATCGTCAACGGGGTGGCCGCCTCGCTGAACAACGGGACCTTCCAGGCGACTGTGCCCCTGGCGGCCGGCAACCAGGCGATTACGGCCAGCGCCGCCGACGAAGTGGGCCAGGAAAGCAGCCTTTCCCGGCTGGTCTTTGCCGACCAGGACGGCCCATTTGTCACCATCCACGAGCCTGAAAACCGCCAGTCGGTCTATAGCCTGCGGCCGGCGATTGTTATCTCCTACACCGACTTCTACACGGCCGTGAACCCGGCCACCCTCCAGGTCATCCTCACCGACGAGGCCGGGGCCACGACCGACGTGACCACCGACCTGGTAGTTGGCCCGGCCGGAGCCAGCGGCACGCTCTCTTTCGACCTGGTGGAAGAGACGGCGTATACCTTGACGGCTACCCTGGAAGACACGTTGAGCAACCCCGGCGCGCTGGCGGCGACCTTCTACGTGCCGGCCGGCGCGGCCGGGATCACCCCGCCGGCCGAGCCGGACAGCGCCGGTTGGGTCAGCGGCGTCGTCTACGACTCCAGCACCTGCGACCCGTACCTGGTGGCCTGCCAGGGGATTGCCGGGGCCAGCGTCACCCTGGCCGCCCTGAACGAAACGGCCCTGCAGGAAGCCCGCCAGGCGCGGGCGCTGGAATTGGCCGCCCACGAGCCGGGCCGGGCGCCCCTCAGCCCGCCCGAAGTGGCCGTCACCACACCGGTCAGTGGCACCATCATCACCGGCCCCGACGGCTTCTTCGCCTTCCCGGTCGCCGCCACCGGCCGCTACACGCTGCGGGTCGAGAAGGACGGTTACACCTACAGCCAGCGCGTGGCCGAAATCGTCCGCGGCCACAGCGCCCCGGTCAACGAGATCTACGTCACGCCGTTGGACCCGGCCGTGACCTTGTGCGATGAAACAGGTTGCAGCCACGCCAGCGCCGACGGCCAGATGGAACTCGTCATTCCGGCCGGGGCCATTGCTCCCGGCGACGTCCTGACCGTCACCGCAACCGAGTTTGACCGCGTCGTCTTTCTGCCCTCCGGCGAATTGCCGCCCGGCACCTGGGAGACCTACGCCTTCAACCTGGGCGACGACTCCGATTACCAGTTTCTACAGCCCGTGACCGTGCGCGTTGCCAACAGCCGGGGCTTTGCTGCGGGCGAGGTTGTTCCCTTGGGTTTCTGGAACGCCGATTTATTGCAGTGGGAGCACGCCGGCACGGCCACCATTGACGCCGCCGGCCAATGGGTGGAGATGGAGGTCATGCACTTCTCCAACTACGATCCCAACTGCGCCCTGCCGGCCGGCATTGAAGCGGACGGCGAAGAGTTTACCGAAGACGACGACGGCGAATGCGCCGAGGACCCCTGCGGTTCGGCCGTCACCCTGCGCGCCGGCCATTTGCGCCAGGACGTAACCCTGCCGCCGGTACAGGCGCTGGACCAGCCCATCGCCCCGACTTTCAATTACGCCAGCGAGCAGGCCGCCCCGTCCGGCGTCATCGAAGCGCAGTTCAACCTGGACCTGTCGCCGGGCGTCGTCCTGAGCAACTATGTGCAGATCGAGCTGTTCATTGAGGGCGAAAAGACGGCCAACTTCTCTTTTGCCGCCGACAGCCTGAGCCAGGATGGGCAGATAGGCCATTTCCGCTATCTCTGGGATGGCCGCGACGCCCAGGGCCGCCGCCTGCCGCCCGGTGCGTACCCCTACGCCCTCCACGTCCGCGTTCCCTACCAGGCCCAATATTATCGCACCCTTGGCAACCTCTTTGGCTACCTGATTGATTACACCCGGCCGATGAACGTCTTCACCAATGCCACCGCAGACACCTGGCTCTTTGGTTCGGTCAAGCTGACCGGCGACCCGGCCAGCCCCTTTGGCGCCGGCTGGTCCCTGGCCGGGGTGCAGCAGCTTTACGAAGACGAGTCCGGCCGCATCCTCATTGACGACGGCGCCCACAACGCCACCGAATATTACTTCCCTTACAAGAACCTGCTTCCCTCCGGCGATAATCCGGTCCCGGCGGCCGACAGCAACCTGGCCGGTTTATACGGCAACCAGAGTTCGCCGGAACCGGCGGCCGGTCCGGCCCCGGCCGCCTGGCTGGCCCCGCAAACGGTTGAGAACTCGCCGGCCGTGATCGCGCCGGCCGCTGAGGTAGCGCCGGCCGTACCGTCCGAAGCGCCCGTGGATGCCTCCCCTGTCACGGCCGCGCCGCAACCGGTCTACAACTTCGGGCAGCCGGCGGCCGACCCCCTCGGCCCGGTCGTCCTGCGCACCCCCTTGACCACGACCGTCAGCGGCCCGATCATCACCCACACCACCTGGACGACTGCGGGCAGCCCTTATATCCTGACCGCCGACGTCATCGTCAACCCCGGTATCACCCTGACCATCGAGCCGGGCGTAGTGGTGATGGGGCAGACGAACGCCGAATTGCAGGTTCAGGGCCACCTGGAGGCGATTGGCGCGCCAGCCCAGCCTATTACCTTTACCTCCGCTACCGATAGTGGCCCCACTCAATGGCAGGGAATTCATTTCAACGGCGGCACGGGTCACCTCAACCACGCCACCGTCCGCTACGGCGGCCAGCCAGCGGGATTCGGGGCGGGTAGCGCCGCCAACGTCACCGTGGCGAATACCCCGGCCGGGGGCGAGGTACGTATCGAGAACAGCCGCCTTCTCAGCGCAGCCGGTACTGCTCCCAGCACCACCGATTTTGGGCTAAACGCCAGCAACGCCATCGTCATTGTCAGCAACACCCTCTTCGCCGGCAACGGCAATGCCAGCAACGACGTGACCCTCAACGTCACCGGCAGCGGCAGCCGGCTGACCCTGACCGGCAGCAGCTTCGAGAACAACGCCGGCCGGGCCGTCCGCCTGCCGGCCGAGACGCTGCACCT
>JAKEFB010000071.1 GCA_022616275.1 Chloroflexota bacterium | reverse complement strand
TTCTTTCGTGGAGGACTCGGCCAGGCTAATTATTGGCGGGGAACAATGATGAAACGCAGGCAATTGACCCAGGCACAGCAGGAAATTCGTGAGCGCAAGCGAGCGGAGGCGGCGTTGGAAGCGGAGCGGGCGCTGCTGGCCAGGTGCGTGGAAGAACGAACGGCCGATCTCAACGCCTTCAACACCGAACTAGAGCGAGTAGTCCGCCTGAAAGATGAATTTCTGGCCAGCATGAGCCACGAACTACACATCCCTCTGAACGCTATCCTGAGGATGTCCGAGGCGCTCCAAGAACAGGTCTATGGACCGCTGAACGAGAAGCAAATGAGTTCGCTGCATAGCATTGAGGAGAACGGCCGCCACCTCCTGTCACTCATCAACGACATCCTCGATCTCTCTAAAATTGAAACGGGCAAACTGGAATTGGAAGTTGGGCTGGTATCGGTCGAATCAGTCTGCCAGGCAAGTTTGCGTTTTATCAGGCAAGACGCCTACAAAAAGCGATTGGTCGTCAATTTTAGTTGCGATGAAGCAGTCACGACGATTTGGGCGGATGAACGGCGTCTGAAGCAGGTCCTGGTCAACTTGCTCAGCAACGCGGTCAAATTCACACCGAACGGCGGGGAGATTGGCCTGGAAGTGAGCGGCGACCAGGCCGGACAGGCGGTCTCCTTTACGGTATGGGACACGGGAATAGGCATTGCGCCAGGGGAAATGCGCCGCCTGTTTCAGCCCTTTGTCCAACTGGATAGCCGCCCATCCCGCCACTATACCGGGACAGGGTTGGGGTTGTCCCTGGTCTACCGGATGACGGAAATGCACGGCGGCGGTGTCGCCGTCGCCAGCCAGGTAGCTCAGGGTAGTCGTTTCACCGTCACCTTTCCCTGGACGCTTAACCAAAAGGCAGAAAAGGAGGGCGACCGGGCAACTGGCTTAAGCACAACGACCCATGCGCTGCTGGATCGCCTGACGACTTCATCACCACCGCAACATGCCACTATCTTGCTGGCCGAGGACAACGAAGCCAGCATCGCCGTGCTGAATGACTATCTGGCGGCCAGGGGTTACCGGGTGTTGGTGGCCCGGAACGGGCAGGAAGCGGTCGAACGAACCGTGGAGGCGCGGCCGGACGTCATTTTGATGGACATTCAGATGCCAGGCCTGGACGGGCTGGAGGCCATCCGGCGCATTCGGAGTTATAAAGAGTTTGCTGATTCGATTCCCATTATTACGCTAACGGCCCTGGTCATGCCGGGGGACCGGGAGCGCTGCCTGGCGGCCGGGGCAAACGCCTACATGAGCAAGCCGGTCCCTCTGCGAGAATTGGTGGCTATGATCGAGGCCCAGCTCGAAAGAGTAAAGGCGTGAATAGCGCCCTAGGCCAGGCCGGCCGGCGGTTACCCTTTTGGGTTTTCTCCGCCACGCCCGGCATGAACCTGGCGAATGGCTTCCACTAATTGGTCGCCGACCACTCTTTTGTCCAGGAACCTGACTGCGCCAACCAGTTCGGCCTTATGGCTATAGGCTGAATGCTCGATACCTGTCAAAATAATAATTCGCGCCTGGGGGAAACGACGAAGAATTTCCGCAGTCGCCTGGAAGCCATCCATGTAGGGCATATAGACGTCCATCACTACCACGTCCGGTTGGTACCGGGCGTATAACTCCACCGCTTCCCGGCCGTCGGCCGCCTGGAGCACAACCCCAAAGTCAGGGTAGCCCTGAAGCAGGTAAGCAGCCAGCGTCTCGCGTAGCAGTGTGTGGTCATCTACTAGCATGACGTTAATGCGGTCGAGCTTATTCATTTTATTTACCGTTAGACCTCACCGTAGCGGTACTTGGTGCTCTCCTCAATAATCTTGATCTCCTCCGGCGCCAGCTCAAATAACCCATACACGCGCTCGTTCAGCTCTGTTTCCAGGCGAACGATTTCGGCCGTCAACTGTTCGTGCCCGGCCCGCCGGCGCTCCAGGTAATGCTCAGAAAACAGGGACTTGCTCGTCTTGCTACTCACCCAACGGACCCCTTACGGCAACAGACGCCATCTCCTGGACTGAATTGTAAACTATGTCGGGGAGGATTCAAAAAGTTTAGGGTCTTGCTCCATTCAGCTACCTTCTAAACGCCAGCGATTACTCTCGCCTCTTTGCCAGTTCGGGATTAAAATCATCCCCGATGAGTGACGAACCACGCTTTATCGGTGAAGAAATCGAAGTCGGCTTTAATCAGCCGCCGCTCCTGGAAAAGAAGCCTGGCTGCCCTGACCATTTTACCTGGCAGGGCGAGCAATTCGAGGTCGTGGAAATGCTGGGCGAGTGGCACGATTACCGGCGCCGCGGCCGGATGGCCCAAAACATGCGGCCGGCTCACGCCGCTGTGGCCGAGCAGCGCGGCTCGTGGGGCGTCGGTCGGGACTATTTTCAGGTGCGGACGGCCGGCGGCCGGGTCTTCGAGCTTTATTACGACCGGGCCCCCAAGGGCGCCGGCCGGCGCAAAGGCGCCTGGTTCCTCTTCCGCGAACTACCGTGAAAGCGAGAGCTAGAGCAAGAGCGAGAGTTAGAGTACAATCTACTCTAGCTCTAGCTCAAGACTCTAACTTTAGAAGGAGAGACGACATGACTAAAATCTACCGCGACATTGCTCTGGCGCCTGACGAGCAGATTGGGCGTATTGAGGACGGCAAAATTTACGACACCGAAATAGAGCCTGAAGAGTACATCGGCTGGATCAACTACGAGGAAGGGGAAGTCTTCAACGAAGGCGACGAGCTAATGGGCTGGGTGGAGGAGAACGGCGAGGTCGTCGCCAGCTACGAAGACGAGGAAGAGGGTATCGGCATCGGTTACGTGACTGACGAGGGCGAGCTGTACGTCTACGCCGAGGAAGAAGACGACGACATTTACGTCGGCAAGGTCACGGATATGAAGGACGCCGTCGAAGGCGCGGCCGCCTTGCTCTTCTTCTTCGACGAATATGAAGAGGACGAGGGGTACATCGAGGAGTAAGGCGCCTCCCTGGCGTTATTCGAGGCAGCGGCCGGCCTCACGTCTGTGGGGATTGCTCGATTCATGTTACACATATCGGCTGAACGTTACCAGGCTTACCAGGCCCGGGTCTTTCGCCTGGCCGGGCAGCCGCGCCTGGCGAGCAAGGAAGAGGCCCTGGCCTTTGTCAACGAACGGGGCTTCGTTTACTTCTGGCCTATTAAGGACGTGGTCCTGCCCAGCCTGTGGGCGGCCGTGGCCGGCGACAGGCCGGTGGCCGACGCCCACGACGATCCTGGCCACGTGACCTGGGGCTGGAAAGACGAGATGCTGGGCAGCCGCCAGTGGTATTACGGCAAGATCCTGCGCGGCAAGGCGACAATGATTGCCCTGGACGTGGCCCCTTATTTTTACGCTCTCAGCGAAAATTACGGCGACCCGGAAAACGATTACATCCAACTGTACGAGGATGGGCTGCTAACGCGGGAGGCCAGGCTCATTTACGAGGCCTTGCTGCGGGAGGGGCCGCTGGACACGGTCAACATGCGGCGGGTCATTCGCATGACGAACCAGACCAGCAACAGTCCGTTTGAACGAGGGCTGGTTGCTCTCCAGCGCGATTTCAAGATTTTGCCCGTCGGCGTGGCCGAGGCGGGGGCCTGGCGCTACAGCTTCATTTACGACCTGGTCCACCGTTACTACCCGGAGCTGCCGGAAAAAGCCCGGCCGATCGGCCGGCGGGAAGCACAAGAAAAGCTGGTAGACCTGTACCTGGTCTCGGTGGGGGCGGCCACGGCCGGCGACGTGCGGCGGTTGTTCCAGTGGCGGCCGGCCGAGGTGGACCGGGCGCTGGAAAGGCTGGCGGCCACCGGCCGGACGGCGGCCGGCTACCAAGTGGAAGGCCGGCCGGGCGAGCACTTTATCTCAGCCACTCTGCTCGACGAAAGCAACGGATGAAGCTGGTCCAATCGGCGGCCATTTTTAGACCATTGAATAAGGCGGCAATGTCGCTACAATAAATAACAAACGTGCCTGACTATCACCTGGGGAGCCTGGGTGCCCCCTGGAGGAGTGATCATGAAACAACGGGTGTTATTGTTGGCAGGAGTGGTTGGCGCTGCCGCTTTCTTCCTGTTTTTTCTGACCACGGTAACGGCCAGTACTTTGCCAGCGCCGGCCGAGGGGCGGACCAGCTTAGTCATCACCGGGACTGTGCCGGCCGACCTGTATGCCGGCAACGCCTACGGCCAGCCGTTGGTCAATGTGACCAACCAGTCCGTCTTTGGCCCGGACGCCTGTACGGCGGCCGGCGACCCGGTCTCGCCCGGCCCGGGCTGGAATCCCTGGTGGAGCGAGCTGGAGGGAACGTACCATTACCGGATCGTTATCCCGGCCGATTACCCTTACGACGTGGTCCGGGTGGAGCTGTTTGACCCCGACTCGACGAACCAGGTGACGAACACTCACACTATTTCCCACACCTGGCGCTGGATTCGGGACGGCGGCCCGGCCAGCGAGGTGGCCACCTGCGACAACCCGGCCCAACAAGACGCCTGCCTGATTCCAACCTGCGAGCTGACCGGCCAGTGTAGCGGCGTGACCTCGACCCTGTCTGTGGACGTGAGCAATCCGCTCTGGTTCGTCCGTGTGGACGAGAACCGGGGGACGGGCACGCCGGGGGTGTGCGGCCGGCCGACGGTCTATACGCCAACCTACAATACCCAGACCCTCTTCGAGTTGTTCCATTACAGCGACGACGGCGGTGGGGCGGTGATAGAGCCGCTGGCCAGCTACACCGGCCAGAGCGGCGACGGCGTGCGCGACGACGGCGGCCACCAGACCGACCTGCGCTGGGTGGCGCCGGGCGGCCCGGCCGCCTTTGACCAGCCAGCGGCCGTGCCGGCCGATTGCGGCAGCCCGACCGGCGGCGACTACGACCCGGTGAGCTGTCCCGGCGGCACGCCGGCCGGGGCTTTGAAATCAGCCTGTCCGAACACCTGTCGGACACGGTGGTAGACGAGGACGGCAATCGCACCATTTACCTGGACGTGACCAGCCTGAGCGGCGCGTCGGAGAACGGTTTTGAGATCTGGGCCGGGCCGCCGGTCTACACCGCTACCCTGCCCGGCGACGTCAATCAGCGCAACGTGCAGGTTATGAACAACCACCCGGAGCAGTTCGATTCGAAAGGGATCAGCGTCCTGGCCGTGGGCCAGGAGCCACAGAACAGCAACCTGACCGGCACGGTGGATATTCCTTTGGCCTATATCGGCTCTAAGTACGCCGGCCAGGTGATCACCGTCACCCTTTTTGACCCCGACCAGGGCACCCGGCCGCCCCTGGCCTTTTACTTTGATACGCTTTCCCCGGCTCATTACTACCTCTCCTTTGGCGATAGCGTGGATCCGGCCGGCCGCTGCTTTGACGGGGGCAGCGTCTACGCTGGCGAGTGTGACGACCAGTGGGTGACGCCGGCCTACACCATGACCATACCGGAAGCGTTTCTTTTCTATGGCGGCCGGCTCATGGCTCAATATGAGGCGGGAACGAACGATACTCTCAATTGGAAAGTAACCTTACCCCCTGCCCCAGCCCAGGATGTAACGGCCGGCTGTTGGGCCTTGCCGATAGCCGTTCACCAGGACAACCTGGCCCTGTTCCCTTCTGATGCGACGGTGACGCCGCCTTATGAGCCATTTCCCCTGCCGGCCGAGTTTGAGTACCCGGACCCTCCTCCCACGTATACAACTGACTACACCGACGCATTTTTCAGAAATACGCCAGGTCTATCTCTGACTCAAGCTCGCCAGGGGTACATTTTCAAGGCCAATAAGCCAGTACAATCGGATTTCACGTTCTTATGCTGGCGTCCGTCCTGTGATGCAAACGCCTTGATCACTAGCCTAATCTATCCCGGCGATAGCTATAACTACGTGAATCCTAACGATTTTGATGATACCGAATTAAATGTTGGTGACTGGGTATTAGCACATTCAGGAAATGTTGGTTCTTTAGATGCTCTACTCTCCTATTACATTGACCGTCAAGCTCCCATACGTTTAATCATTTATGACGCTGTCCAGAGCCAGGGCTCGGAGGTACAGGTTAAGATTAGCGGCTTTGCGGTCCTTCAGTTGCAAGGATTTAGCTTTTATGGCGTTGATAAATGGTTGTTATTGGAGTACGTGCAAGGAGAAAACGGTTGCGGCCGGCCGGTTCCGCCGGGTCAGACACCGACCCCCACCCCTTCGGCCACGTCAACGAGCACACCGACCAGCAGCCCAACCCCATCTCCTCCTGCCACTCCGACAGCAACGCCGTCAGCAACCAGTACACCCACCTACACGCCTAGTGCAACCGCCACGCCCACGACGTCGCCTACAGCAACGCCGACGGCAACTGCCACCGCTACCCAGACGCCGACCAGCAGCCCAACTCCCTCTCCGTCACCGCCTCCAACGGCGACGCCCACGGCGACCAGTACGCCGGCACGAACACCCACACCGACTAACACACCTCAGCCAGGCTACCGGCTGTACCTGCCGGTGGTCAGGCGAACTCCCTGAAACGTTGCGCCAAAAGTGCAGCCTGACTCTTGCACGTTCCCCATACCCGACGTACACTGCCGGCCGAGGAAGAGGAACGCATGAGTGACGAAAAAGCTGTTGTACCCGTTGACCAGCGAACGGTTGAGTTTTACGGCGATGAAGTGACGGCCGTCTTGATAAACGTTGGCGGCCGACAGCAAGTGTTTGTGCCGGTACGGCCGATTTGCGATTTTCTAGGCGTAGCCTGGTCACCCCAACGCCGGCGCATCCTGCGTGATCCGGTCCTTTCTAAAAAGGTTCAGTTCGTGACCGTAACGGTCACGGACTCATACCGTACCCGTGGCCTGGATATGCTTTGTATCCCGCTTGATTACCTTAATGGCTGGCTGTTCGGCCTCAATGCTGATAGGGTCAAGACCGAGATACGGAGCAGAATTATTCGCTATCAGGAAGAATGTTACCAGATCCTGGCGACCGCTTTCGTAGACCGACCGCTGCCGGCCGAGTCGCCGGCGGTCAAAGCCCTGGAGCAAATTCGGGAAATGGGCCGGGCCATCATGCAAATGGCCGAGCAGCAGCTTGAGTTTGAGCGGCGCGTGGCCACAACGGAGAGCCGGCTCGACAAGGCGGCCGTGTTCATGGGTGACATCGGCCGGCGAGTAGCCTCGCTGGAGCAGCGCCTGGACCCAGGCAACCCAATCACCGACGAACAGGCGGCCGAAGTGCAGGCGGCCGTCAAAGCATTGGCCATGCTTATGACCGGGCAGGACAGCAGCAAAAACCATTTCCAGAGCATCTTCAATGAACTGTACCGGCGGTTCAAAGTCACCAGCTATAAGCTGATACCGCAATCGAAGTACCCGGCCGTGATGCAGTTTTTACAGGAGTGGCACGGCCGCATAGTTGGCAACTAAGGAATACCGGGGTGTCATGGTCGTCCCAAAGCCAGCAGCGAAATGAATTCATAGACCAGATTAGCCGCCAGCAACGAGGTGGTCGCGCCGGGGTTGTCGTAGGGTGGGGAGAGTTCGACCAGATCAAAGGCGACGAAGTTGATCCCCTTCAGGCCGCGCACCAGGGCCAGGCTTTCCCAACTGTTGAAACCACCCACTTCCGGCGTGCCGGTGGCTGGGGCGAAGGTTGGGTCCACGAAGTCAATGTCGAAGGTCAAAAAGCACGGCCCATTGCCGGCCCGGGCCTTGACGGCGGCAATGACTGCATCCAGCCCGGCCCGCCGTACCTGATCGGCCGTAAAGACCTGGAAGCCCAGGTCTCGGGAGGCCTGAATGTCGGCGGCCGAATAGACCGAACCGCGCAACCCGACCTGGCTGGAACGGCGCATGTCCAGCAGCCCCTCTTCCACCGCCCGGCGGAACGGCGTGCCGTGGGTGTCCTTGCCGCCGAAATAGCCGTGCCACACGTCGCCGTGGGAATCAAACTGGATGAGGCCCACCGCGCCAAAACGCCGGTTGATGGCCCGCAGTTCCGGCAGGGTGATGGAGTGGTCGCCGCCCAGGACGATGGGCGTCACCCCGGCGGCCAGCACGGGCGTCATTTGCTCCGTAATCCTGGCATGGCTTTCCGGCAGGTAGCCAGGCACGACGGCAAAGTCGCCGTAATCCACCCCGGACAGGCGGTCAAACACGGCCACTTCCTGGGACTGGTTGTACGGCCGGAGCAGGACCGAAGCTGAGCGAATGCCCTCCGGCCCAAAGCGAGCGCCGACCCGGTAGGTGGCCCCGGTGTCGAACGGCACGCCGATAATGGCAAAGTCCACCCCGGTCAGGTCCTGCACGTAAGGCAGGCGCATAAAGGTGCGAATGCCGCTAAAGCGCGGATATTGCATGGCGTCAAGAGGGCCATAACCTTTCATACTATCCATCCTTTTTCGTTATACTGAGTAGCCATGAACCTGGCAGCGCTACCTCTCACCTACCGGGCGACCGTGCCCGAAAGCTACCTCGATCAGATGGGCCACATGAACGTCATGTGGTACACCCACCTCTTTGACCAGGGGACCTGGGGCTTTTTTGATCTCCTGGGGATGAACCAGGCTTACTTTGACGCCTACCAGGCCGGCGGCTTTGCCCTGGAACAACACACCCGTTACCTGGCCGAGATTCGCCTGGGAAATTCGGTGGCCGTTTACACCCGCGCTCTCGGCCGGTCGGCCAAACGTATCCATTTTATGCACTTTATGCTTTTGGAGCACTCCGGCGTTTTGGCGGCCACGACCGAGCTAATGGGCATGCACATGGACATGGCCGCCCGCCGCTCGTCGCCCATGCCTGAGCAGATCACGACCGCCATAGACCGTTATTTAGCTGAACACCAACGGCTGGACTGGCCCGCTCCCGTTTGCGGCGTAATGAAGCCATGAGAGTTTGCCAGTAGGCAAGGAACAGGTGACCCAGGAACTCGCCCACTCCCCCACTCGCAAACTCGCAAACTCGCAAACCCGCAAACTCGCCGACTCGCCCACTTAGTCCGCAGTCCTCATCACTACCCACGCCTCTTCGTTGCCGGCCGTTTCCACCGGCCGGGCCAGCTCGGCCAGCACATCGTTGACGTATTCTTCGCGGCGCATGCCGACCAGGACGGTGGTGACGCCGGCCGTCGAGCGCAGCGCCCGCAGGGCGACCTGGCTCAACGTTTCGGCCGCGTCCCATTCGGCGCTGGCGGCCGCCACCCGTTTCCGAATGGCCGCGTTTTGTTGGGCCGTTGCGGCGGCGTAAAAGGCCCCAATTGCCCGCAAAACGGCGTTGAACGTCTCCACATAGCTGTCCAACCAGGAACGCGCTTCTACGGGCAAATTTGGCCGCTCTGAGAGGAAGCGCAGGGCGCCCTGGGCGCGGGGGGCCAAATATTGGGCGACCACGTCCAGCCAGTTGTGGTAATCGCCGAAACCGGCCCAGCGCCCGGCCAGGGCATAGCCGGCCGACAAGTAATCGGCCACTTGCTGCCTGGCCCGCGCTTCAATTCCCAGGTTGGGTAAAATTGCCTGGCGAAAATGGGCTTCGACCGCGGCTAAAGTGTCAACCACGGTTGACACTTCTTCCCCGGTGATCGGCCCGGCCGGCGGCGGATCGGCCAGCCGCACCAGGCGGTTGTTCTGAATGGCGTTCAGCGGCCGGTTAATGAGCACGCCCAACCCTTGCTGCCGGGCAAAGCCAATGACGCTCCGGCCGCCGGAGTGGTTCTTTTCGGTCACGCCGCCGGTCTCGAACAGGTTCATCGGCAATTGAATCACTCGAAAATGATGCTTGGCGCTAATCGCCTGGGCTATCTCCCAGAGCTGTTCCAGCGAGGTAAATTCAGAGTGCTCGGCCGGGGTGGGGAAGGTGTTGGAGCTGACGCCGTAACATTGAATGCGGCCGGCGGCTACCTCCGTTTCCAGGTGGCGGAAGGCCAGGTCAATGCGCCGGTAATATTCCTGGCGGGCGGCCGGCAGCGCCAGGCCGGCCTTATGCGCCCAGCCCAGGAAATATTCCGGGTTGTGCAACAGATAACAGTCCAGCGTGGCCATCGCCAGCCGGTCCAGGCTGCGGCCGAGCTGGTCGGCCAGGAATTCGGGGTGGAGGCAATGTTCCAGTCCGGGGGCGTATTCTACCAGGTCGGGGAAGGGCTGGCCGGCTTGCTTGCGTTGCTGGCTGAGGGCGTAGTTTTGGCCTTGCAGGTAGCCAACCTTGGACATGATGACGACCGCTTCCCGGGCCACCTGGCCATCCTGGGCTAAGGCGCCCACCACCCGGCCGACCAGCTCTTCCGAGCCGCCGTCGGCGTAGTTGGCGCTGGTATCCACCAGGTTAACCCCGTTCAGCAGCGCCTGGCGTATGGCCCGGCGGTGCGTTTCCAGGCCCGCGTCCACCCGGTAGCCGCCAAAGCCGGCCTGGCTGATCAGCCAGCCAGGCCCATCAAGGGGCGTATAAGTTAATTGGGAATGGGCCTGAGCGTAAGCCGCTGTGCCTTCCCGGGTCGCCTTGCCGGTTAGTCGCATGAGCATCCTTAATTTAGGGGGATTGGAGATTGGAGATTAGAGATTGACTGCTGGCCAAATCTCCAATCTCTAATCTCCAACACCTCGAACCAGCGCCTGGACCCGCTCCTCATCCCAGGAAAGAAACTCGCCGCTCCACTCGTGGGGGGCGTAGAGGGCCAGGACAGCCAGCGCCCGGCCGGGCTTTTCCGGCGGCAGCAACTCCCCGGCCTCGTGGTAACGAATGAACCGGGCGTGGGCGCTGGCCGGCATCCCCTCCGCGCCCTCGTGGCGAATGACGGCCTGCATCTCGGTGTCCACCACCCCCGGCCGGACGGCCACGGCGGTAATCGTTTCTTCCTCGGCGGCCAGGACGCGGTTGAACTGGTTCAGCGCTCCCTTGGCGGCGCAGTAGGCGGCCCAGCCGGGCACGGGAGAGACGGCCGCGCCGCTGGAAACGTTGACGACCCGGCCGTGGCTCTGGCGTAGGTGGGGTAGGGCGGCCTGGACCAGCATCATCGGCCCCAGAACGTTGACGGCCAGGTTGCGCTGCCAGCCGGCCGGATCGGCCGTGGCAAGGGGGGCAATCGGCTCGACCGTCCCGGCGTTGTTGACCAGGGCATCCAGCCGGCCGAAGTGGCCAATCGTTTGTTTCACCAGAAACCGGCAGTTGTCGGCATCGCTTACGTCGCCGGGGATGGCGATAGCCCGGCCGCCGGCCGCCCGAATTTCTTCGGCTACCGCTGCCAGCTCGCCGGCCGAGCGGGCGTTGAGGGCCACGCTGGCTCCCAGTTCGGCTGCCAGGCGGGCCACGGCCGCACCCAGCCCTCGTGAGGCGCCGGTGATGAGGACGGTTTTATGGTTCATGCTCCTGCTCCGGCCCGGCCGGACCATGCAAGGTGTCTACCAGCCCGGCCACGTACTCCTGGAGCCCCAGCAACAGGCCGGCCAGCTCCTGGCGGTCGGCCGGAGCCAGCCCTTGCAGGCGCATTCGTGACAGGTGGTCACGCGCCCAATGGATGCGGTTAATGTTCTGGGCGTTGCTGCGCGGCCGGCTCCCCTGCTCCAGCCAGCGGCTCTCTACGCCGGCCGGCATGGGTGGCGGTTCCGGGCGGGTCTTGCGAGCGCCCGGCTCGAACGAAGAACCGAACACCGGTTCTTGGTCCTCGTCCGTAATAACGGCCGGGTGACGCACCTCACGAACGGCCTCGGCCACCGGCTGGTCCGGCCGCTCTTTGAGATGGTGGGCTACCCGCCGGACTTCGGTAGGGGTCAGGTCGCCGCGAACGCGGGCCTGGTGCAAATCTCGCTGCTGGGGGATACGCAAGCCCTGGTAGACGCGGGTATCCCGCTCGGTCAACTGGCCCTCCCGGACGGCATTTTTGATTTCCTCAGGCAGGGTCAGTAATTGAATCAACTGGTGAATGCGCTGCCGGGTCATGCCCATCCGCTTGCCGACTTTGGCCCAGGTCATTTTGGTGGCGTGCGGCCGGCCCTCGACCGTGCCTTCGGCCAGCTCAACGTCCAGCTCTTCCTGCATCAGCTCCTTCAGCCGGACCAGCCCGGCGGCCCGGTCCACGTCGTTGAGGTCTTCCCGCTGAATGTTCTCGACCATCTGGCGGACGAAGCGGGTGATGGTGTCGTAGTCGCGGCGGCGAACGACGGCCGGAATACTCTCCAGGCCGGCCAGTTGGGCGGCCCGCCAGCGCCGCTCGCCGTGGACGATCATGTACTGTTCCGGCCCGGTCTGGGTCACTTCGATGGGCTGGATGACGCCGTCCTGCCTGATGCTTTCGCTCAACTCTTGCAGGCTGCCGTCGTGGAAGGTGCGGCGTGGCTGGTAGGGGTCGGGATAAATGGCGTCCAGGCGAATGGCTAACAACTGCAAGCCGGCCGCCTGCTCCACGTCTTCGGCGGTAGTAAAGAGTTTTTCCAGGTCGCCGGTCCGGGGCTTAATCGGCTGGGCCAGGCTGACGGCCGGTCGTTTTTTAGCCATGACACGTCACCTCGTCTCGTGCTGGAGTACTTCTCGGGCCACCTTCCGGTACGCTTCGGCGCCGGGAGTTTTGGGGTCGTAGGCCAGGATGCTTTGCCCGGCCACGGCGCTCTCGGCAAAGCGGACCGAGCGGCGAATGATGGTCTCGAAAATGCGCTGCCCGGCGCCGAACTGGTGGGCCACCGCTTCCTGGATGTCCCTGCTCAACGTCGTCCGGGTATCGGCCATCGTCAGCAGGATACCCTCGATTTTCAGCCCCGGGTTCAATTTTTTGCGGCGGATGGTTTCAATGGTGGAGAGGACCATGAAGGCCCCCCGCGCCGCCAGGTACTCCGTCTGCACCGGAACCAGGACGCTGGTCGCGGCCGTCAGGGCGTTGATTACCAGCAGGCCCAGGGACGGGCTGCAATCAATGAGGATAAAGTCGTAGTTGCCTTTGACGCTCTCCAGGAGTGTGGCCAGCACCCGCTCCCGGCTGAGGGTGTTCATCAGGGATAATTCAACGAGGCTGAGTTCCGGCTGGGAGGGCAGCAGGTCAAACCCCTCTTTAGACTCGTAAATGGCGGCGCGGACGTTGCCTTCCTGGCCATCTAATTCGGCCTTGAGGGCGTCGTAAATGGTTGGCGAGAGCTGCTCCGGGTCAAAACCGGCGTGCTGGGTGAGGTTGCCCTGCGGGTCCAGATCCACCGCCAGCACCCGGTGCTTAAGCCCGGCCAGTGCGGCCGCCAGGTTAATAGTCGTCGTAGTCTTGCCGACGCCGCCCTTTTGCATGGCAATGGCAATAATTCGAGTCATGCGCGCCTCCAGCCGCGAGTCATTCAGGACTGCAAAAACAATAACACGAACCTATGTTCGCGTCAAAGAACTGTCAACTACGGTTGACGGTTTAATCCCAGACCCCGCAGGTCTCCAAGACCTGCGGGGTCTTACTTGGCTAGACTTCAAGGGCCATGTGGGATATGCTATTTCTACTGGCGGAGACACCTGTCGTGGAAACACCGATTGTGATTCAATTCGACGGCACAGAATGTGGCCCGGCCGCCCTGGGCATTGTCCTGGGGTATTACGGCTACGCCGTTCCTTTAGAAGAGCTATGCGCTGTCTGCGAGGTGGAGCAATATGGCAGCCGGGCCAGCCACCTGTTGGCGGCGGCCCGGCATTACGGCTTTGAGGCCAGGGCGTTCCGGCAAACGGCCACGGCCGTGCGGGCGGCCAAGACGCCCTTCATTGCCTACTGGCAAGAGGATCACTTCGTCGTCGTGGAAAAGTTTGAGCCAGGCCGGGTTTTTATCAACGACCCGGCTTATGGCCGGCGAGTCGTAGACGAAGAAGAGTTTGACCAGGCATTTTCCAACGTCGTCCTGCTGCTGGAGCCGGGGCCGGCGACCGGGCAGACGCCTCCCGGACGGCCGGCGCCGGATAACGGCGACCCCCTGTTGCCCGCCTTGCAGGCCGGCATTCAGGGTGCGGTTGGCTGGTTGCCCCGGCAAACAGCGCACTACGACCACGATTTTAGCCGCCTCTATCGCCGGCGGCCGCGCCTGGTCGTTAAAGCCATTGGCGAACAAGACGTCATTCACACGTTGCAGATCGCTCGCCAGGCAGGGATTCCGGTCGCCACCCGGGGGGCCGGCCACGCCCGTAATGGCCAGCCGCTCAGCGAGGGCGGTATTGTTCTGGTCAATTATCTGGATGCCCCGGTGGCCCAATATCGCCTGTTGGATGGGGGCCAGGTCGAGGTCACGGCCCGCACGCGCTGGGGCGCAGTGGAACAGGAATTGCACCGCCTGGGCCGTTCGATGCCAACGCTGCCGGCTTACGGGAACCTCTCCGTCGGCGGAACGTTGTCGGTTGGAGGGTACGGCGAACGCTCGATTCATTATGGGGCGCAAATCCACCACGTCCGGCGCTTGCGGCTGATTACGCCCGATGGTACCCCCCTATGGTGCTCGCCAGAGGAGAACGCGGAACTGTTTCGCTACAGCCTGGCCGGCCTGGGCCAGGTCGGCGTTATTGAGAAGGTAGTCATGCAGACCATTCCTTACCAGGCGCTGGACGAGCCGGTGTATTATCGCCATCCAACACTGGCTAACTTCCTGAATACCGTGGCCTCGCTGACAGAACCGGCGGCCGCCCGGCCACCCCATTTCGCTGCCTTTGCCATCAAGGACCAGGGGATTTTCTCAGAATACCGCTACCCGGCCGGCGAAGCAGGGTTGCCTCCGGCCGAGGCCCAGCCGGTCAGCGCCCGCCCTGCCTTTCGCGGGCAGGATACCCAGGAAGTGGGCTTTCGCCTGGCGGCCGATTATCTTTTTGATTTTCACGGCCTGAGCGCTTACCTGCAATTCCTGGAAGCGTTGTGGTACACGACTCCTCTGGGCCGGTATACCGATTGGGCGCTCATCCTGGCCGTGCGGTCGGGGCAATCGGCGGTGGATTTTCCGCTGGAAGCGGCCCCGGCCGGCAATCCTCCTTTTGCCTTCCTGGCCGGTTTTTATCCGTTGGTGCCGCCGGAAGATGGCGGCGGATTAAAGACGGTCCGCGGCATTTTGCGGCAGACGCTGGCCAGATGTCTCGAGTTGGGCGGCCGGCCCTATCTCTACGGCTCGCACGAGCTGGACGAAGCGACCCGGCTGGCCCTCTATGGAGACGGTTACCGGCGCTTAATAGAGTTACGCCAGGAACTAGACCCCCAACAGTTATTTAACGCCCATAGCCTATGATTTTTTCACCCGCCTATTACCTGGAGGCCAACCGGCCCTTCTTTCCCCGGCAACTGGTCCCTGAGCAGGCCCTGGCCCAGATCATGCCCATCGCCGCCACGCTGCCGCCGGTGTCCAACATTGCCATTGAGTGTCGCCTGCCGGCCGGCGCCACCAACGTGGACTTTATCCCTCAATTTGTGCGGCGCGGCGGCAGTGGCGCCGTTCTGGCCGGTCACGGGCCGGATGACCCGGTCTGGTCCCAGGTCCGTCGCTTTTGCGCCGAATGGGTCCGGCCGGCGTCGTTCTTGCAAGGAGGGATTCGCGAAATCTGGCTCGAATTTGACGTGGCCGGCGATACGCCTGAACTGCCCCAGCCGAGCGTTTTCATTGGTTTTGATTCGGCTGCGCCACCGGCCGAGTACCAGCAACTGTCTGAGGTTACCATTACCACCCTTCAGGCTGAGTTGCTGTCAGCTTCCTTCCGGCGGAACCTGGCGACCTGTTTTGCCGCGCTGCCGGCCGCGGCCAGGCTTTTTTCCCTCGGGGTCATGCTGGCCCGGCGCTACGACCGGGCCAGGGTGTGCGTCGGCAACGTGCCCAAAGACCAGGCTCTGGCCTACCTGCAGCAAATTGGCTGGCCCGGCCCCCTGGATAGAGTGCAGGAGTTGATTGGCGACCTGTCCCCATTGGTGGACGAGTATGGCCTGGCTCTGGACGTTGGTGACAACATTTCGCCCAAGCTGGGGTTGGAATGTTATTTACTGGAGCCAAGCCCGGCGAAGGAAAGCCGCTGGAGCCAGCTCCTGGATTACCTGGCGGCTACCGGGCAGTGCGCGCCGGAGAAAAAAGAGGGGTTGTTGCGCTGGCCCGGCCGCCAGTTTCACGGCCTGAGCCCGGACGAGGCCGCCCAGTTACGGGCCACGGCCCATTCCGGCTTTCCCAGGCTGCACAATATTTTCACCCGGAAGATTAGCCACCTCAAAGTGGTCCTGGAGCCGGGCAAACCCCAGGAGACCAAAGCCTACCTGGAGTTGAACAACACCTGGCTGCCGCTAGGCCCGCCGGAGTGACGGCGGCGGTTCCAGCAGCAAAATAGAGGGCACGCTTTCTGGCTCGGCCAGCCGCAGCAGGCCATAACCAATGCCGGCCAGGCCGTTCATAAGGCCGGGCGTCTCCAGGCCCAGGGGGACGCCGCAACGAGGGCCGGCCTGGCGAATATTGGCCAGAATAGCTCCGGTCAGGCCGGCCAACTGGTCGGCCCACTCCGGCCGGTCGAATTTTTTCTGGGCCTGGGCCAGCAACTCAAGGTTGCCCAGGTCTCCGTGGCACAGCGAGTGGTTTCGACCAAAGCCGCCGGCCAGCGTCGTCTCTACGGCAACGCCAATCTCCTGGCGCACGGCCGCGTCGTCCAGGTAGGGCAGGGCGCTGAGGCGGGCCAGCCCGATACCCGGCGCTCCGTGGCACCAGGCCGTTCGGAACGGGTACTGCCCTGGCGGGAGGGGACGCAAATCAGGCCAGTTGCCGGCTTCCGGCGAGAAGAGGTGGCGCTCATAGGCCATAGCCTCCAGGGCCGCCGCCTTAAAGCGTGATTCACCGGACAGGTGGGCCAGTTGTAGCAAGGCCCAGGCGACGCCGGCCGCGCCGTGGGAAAAACCAGTTAACGCTTTATCCTGGTTATGTGGTCCCAGCCAGCCCAGGCCCTGGGCCATCGGCCGGGCGTGGTCAAGCAGCCGCTGGCCGCATTGGACGGCGGTGGCCAGCGTTTGGGGGCTGGGGCGGCTGCGGTAGAGGGCCAGCAAAGCCGCCAGGCAGCCGGCCGCGCCGGCCATCACGTCAAAAAATTGGTCCTGGGCGATGAGCGGGGGAAGGGTGGTGGCAATTGCCTCGGCTTCGTCGAGCAAAGCCGGCTGTTGCCAGAGCACACCCAGGTGGGTCAGGGCATAAATGACGCCACCCCAGCCGCTAAAACCGCCGACGAGCTTCAGCCAGCCGCTGGCGCTGTCTATCTCTTGCCGGGCTGTATTGAGCGCTGCCTGGGCCAGCCTGGTGTACTTCTCCTGGCCGGTCAGCGCGCCCAGGTAAGCCAGGAAAAGGGCAATACCGGGAGTACCGCTGTACAGGTCCAGCCCGACCGGGGTCAGCACCCAGTTATCGCCGTTGACGCTCAGGCCAATCCAGTCGGCCTGGTCGTTATTCCATAAAGCCAGCGCCTCCAGGCGGTCGCCCAGGGTCTCGGCCGTGACCAGGAGTTCCTCGCGTGTCGCCGGCGGCTGATCATCAAAACGGTAAGGGACGGCCGCCGGCTCCTGGTCGGCCTTCATGCTCAAGGTGGCCAGGGAAGCGCGCATAAACCACAGTTGTTGTTGAAGGTCGGCCGGACCCATCTTGCCGATTCTCTGCCGGGTGAGCGCCTCACCCGAGTCGTCAAAGAAGTTGGGAACACGGTCACCTGAGCCGGTCCACAAGTCCCGGGAGTTCGGCCGGATCATAAAGATGGGGACGTCGTCTTGCCGTAAATCCCCGCGCTCGTAGGCGATCACGTGCTCCATTTTGGGTTGATAGTCAATGCCCACCCAGAGCCGGTCGAAATAGCGGTCCCGGTCCAGGGCGTTCCGCTGCAGGTCGGGGTGGCGGCCATCCTTGATCAACATGCTGTAAACCATCGTCGGCCGCATGATGACCCGCATTTCGTCGCCCGCAAAGCGGGCCAGCGGCCCGCCGGCCGCCAGCAACGCCTCCCGATGATGGACGAGCAACTCGTACGTTTCCCGGAAACCGGTGGTGACCTCGTCAACGTACTGCAACGGGGCTACAGGGACGCCATCGAGGGTGGGCTGGTTCTGCGCCCCCTGGAAAACTTCGCGGCCGTGGGAAATGCGCATCTGGTCTGTGCCAACGTTGACCCACTGGGGAACGGGCTTGTTGTAGACCTGGCCGGCCGCCCCACCCAGGCCGCTAAAGTCCACCGCCATTGGCTCGGCATCCATCCATTGCCACAACCTTTGTGGTAGCAGGCCAATGCGGACGACTGAATTCATCAGCGCCTGATAGGCGACCGAGTCAGGCCGGTAGCCTCTGTTTTCGGCCGCCGGGGGCTGGAAAAAGGTCTCCAAATCAACCAATATGGGCTGCTCACCGGCGGCAATGAGGTTCTGGTAGTGAAAATCAGTCGCCCGCAAGGCGTATAACAAGGCCAGGTACGCGCCCAGCCGCCAGTAGAAGCGGCGGACCTCTTCAACCGTGCTACATCCCTGGGCGGTGGCAAATTCGGTCCAGCCATAGTGGCCGTAGTCCAACGTCGGCAACAGGCGAAACGGATGGCGGTTGCCCTGTTCGTTGAGCCACTGGAGCAATTCTTGGAAATGATGGCTGGAAGCCAGCGACCGGGGCTTGTAGACCAGGCGGTAGCCGGACTCAAAGGTAGCCGCCATCACAGTCCGGCTGCCCTGGTGGGCGTCGCCCAGATAACTTTCTAAATGGACGAGCCGTCCCAGTTTCTGTCCGGGGCTGAAAGTCGCCTGGATGGCCGAATAGTTGTCATAAAGTCGCTGGAGGAATTCAAGTTTGGCCGTAAGCCAATGGTTGACATAAGTGACCAACTGGCGAGCCAGGGTGGGATATTCCTGCCACAGCGTCAAATTATTCTCCGGCCGGGCCAGCCAGTGGACAAAACTTTGAAATCGCTCGTCAGCCGTTTCTCCAGCCAGCAGACCGCGCAGCCGGGCGACGTGAAGCTCCAGCACCAGCGTGCGAGTGATCATCAACAACAAGCGGTCCGGCAGGTCGGCCATCAGCACCCCTTCGATAGTCGCCGGGTCGAAGAGCTGATGGGGTTGGTCCAGGAGCTGCAAGCCACTTTGCAAACGATGGTGTGTCTGGTGAATGAGCGGGGCAACGGCCGCCAGGAAAGTGGTCTCCAGCGACCGGGCAATGTTCTCCGGTAGCGCGCCAGGGGTGTCCGTAAAGTCTGCATAGGCCTCGCTTAACTGGACCAACCAGGCCGGGGGAGCCGGAAAACGGGCCTGTATGGCCGCTGGGGATTCGCCCAGGAGGTGGCGGAACTGTTCCTGGCTCAACCCGTCTATAGCCAGCCGCCGTTCAAAATATTGATCGTCACTGAACGGCGATTGAGCGCGCCACTGCTGCCACCGCTGGGCAGCCAGTTGTTCGTCTGTCGGCAAATCGGCCAAGTTGGGGCCAGCCGGCAAAGTTGCCAGACGCTCTGTTAGCATCGTGGCCTGGTACCAGGTTGGGTCCTGAAACAGTTCCCGGGTCACTCAATTACCTCTACAAGGACGAAATAAAGCCAGGCAGTGGAGACCACCACCTGGCTTCGCAGTTAGTTGCAAATTGTGTGGATGAGAGAGGGCAACGATTAGTTGCAGCTACTCCAACAGCAGGAAGAGTCACCGGTCCCGGCGCGGCCGCCGGCGATCTGGGCCATTTCTTCTTCAGAAAGTTCCACTTCACCGGACGGGTAATGCTCGCCAGCGAACTTGCGCTGCTCTTCGGTCAGGCTATAACGATAGGCCTCATCTTTCCAGGCGCGCACGATTTGATCATGGGTAAGCGGTTGATCGGACATTGGGGTTTTCTCCTTTATTTGGGTAAAAAATGTTCGCGGCCGCAAACAACGGTTGGGTGTTTACAACTATACACTATACACTACAACTAGCCAAGAGTTGTTAAGCAAAAAACAGCCTTAATAACCAAATATTAACAATACTTATGACGTCTGTATGATTGCTCAGGTGATCTCCGGACCGGGCCTGGGTGAGGCACAGCCTGAGAAGCTGAAAAAAAGCGGCCAGGGGTCAGGTCAACTGTCGCCGGGCCAGATCAACGAAAAGTCCCGGTTGATTCATTAATTCTCGATAAGTGCCGCTTTGGACGAGGCGGCCGCCGTCCATGACAAAAATGTGATCGGCGTTAATAATTGTGCTGAGCCGGTGGGCAATGACCACCCGGGTGGCCTGCAATCTTTCCAGGTTTTCGCTGACAATAGCCTGGGTCCGGTTGTCCAGGGCGCTGGTGGCCTCGTCGAAAAAGAGAATACGCGGCCTGGTAACTACGGATCGGGCAATTAACAACCGCTGGCGCTGCCCGCCGGAGAGGGTCCCCCCGCCCTCGCTAACCAGGGTGTGCAGGCCCATGGGCATCCGCTTGACGTCCTCATCCAGCCCGCAGGCCCGCGCCGCTTCCCAGGCGTCGTCAATGGTCAAGAGCGAGGAGCCAATGATGTTTTCAAGAATAGTGCCGGTTAACAGGCGGCCGTTTTGCAGCACGACCCCTGTCTGGCGGCGCACTTCCTGGATGTCCAGACTGGCCAGGTCCTGCCCGTCGTAGTAAATGGCCCCTGATTCCGGCGTTTCAAAACCCAATAGCAGGCGCAGAAGCGTTGACTTACCCGAGCCTGAAGGCCCCACTAAAGCAATGAATTCACCCGGCTGCACCTGTAAAGAAACTTCCCTCAAGATGAGAGGACCATTTTCTTTATAGCGGAACGAAACGTTATTGATCTCAATTCGACCACTCAGCTCGCCCGGACTGGCCTTGGTCTCGTCAGTTTCCGGTAACGTCTGCAAAATCGGTTTTGCCCGCTCATAAATGGGAATGACGCTCAAGGTGGAGATCAGGGCAAAACTAACTTGCAGTGTGGCCACCAGGAATTGGGAGAAGGCTGCATTAAAGCCCAAAAACTGGCCAGTAGACAGCCCGGCCGTCGCCGAAAAAGCCAGCGCGGCAAAGATGGCCATCGTAGCCACAATAGGGTAGACGGCACTAAAGACCGCCAGGCCGTTGGCTACCGAACGCGCCTGGTAGGCCAGGCGTTTTTGCTCGCTAAAAGCCTTCGCCCAGTAGACAAAAGCCCGCTCTTCGGCGCCGGCCACTCGAAACTTGGCAATGCCGGTGATGAGCTGCAGAACAATACCTGAAATTCGCCCCTGGGTCTCAACCAGTTGCCGCTGGTAGTGGACTTGCAGGTAGCTGGCAGCCGTCGTCAGCCCGGCCGCCAGCACAACCAGGCCGGTTGCCAGCCAGGCCAGCCGGGTATCGTAGTAGAAGAGCAGGCCAAAGCTGAAAAGGGAAAAGATGCCCGCAAGAATCGAGCCGACAGTCGTTCCAGACAGCGTCTGCCGGATGGTGCTGATACTCATGGCCCGGCTGCCCAAGTCGCCGGCCGTGTAATTGCGAAAGAAAGCCACCGGCAGGCTGAGGAGGCGATCCCAGACGGCTGCCTGTAACGAGACGTCCATTTTCCCCTCCAGCCGCAAGAAGGCAATGCTCTGCGTGACCTGGAACAGGGCGGCGGCAATGGCGCTGACGAGCAGGGCCAGGCTGATCTGCCAGAGCTGGAAGCGGTCGGCGCCAGGAATGATACGGTCAACGATAATGCCGGTGGCCAGGGGAACGAAAACACCCAACAGGCCAATGGCAATACCCATTAACACCACCATCAATAGATCCCCTTTAGCCGCCCATAGACCAAAGCGGATAAGATCCAGGGCATCCAAAAGCCGGTCACTAAACGGGCGGTAAAAGGTGTAGGCAAAGGAGTTCAACGAAGTGGCGACGTCCGGCGTCACCCGAACCCGGCCGGGAACGGCCGGGTCAACGAGCACGTAACTGCGGGGCGTGGTGGGCAAGAGGGCCACCGGCCGCTTATCTTCTTCCATGTAAGCCAGCAATGGGCCATTGTCCTGCCGCCACCATTCACCCTTGAGCGCCACCTGGCGCAGCCGGATACGGGAGGCCTTGGCGATGTCACCCAGGGGGTTCCGGCTGATTCCTTTTTGAATGTTGGGGTGGCTGTGGATACGAACGTTTATCGCCTGGCCAACCAATCGGCTCGCCACCAGCAGGGCGTTTTCCTCCTGCGCGGCTGTCGTGAGCGCTTCCGGTTCCATGACGGCCGCCAGGCGAGAGAACGCGCCTTCCAGGGAGCGGCGGCTGGCGACGGCCTTTTCCTGTAACCGTTCGTGGCCGGCCGTCGTTTTCTGCGCCATGTTGGCCCTGACGCATTCGATAATCAGGCCGTGGAACTGTTGCAGACTCGGCCAGAGGATGCCTTGCCGGACGAGAAGCTTTGTCTGATCACAGGTCAGTTCGCTATTCGTTATGGCTTGAACCCAGGCGGCCCCGCTGATTGGCCAGTGATGCTTCCCGCCTAGAGCCGGCAAGTCACTCCGATCCAGCCACCAGGAGGCGCCGTTCATATGTTTAATCCACACCACTCCTCGCCTGGGGCGGGCCCGGGCGGACTCCGGCAAGGACAGGGACGTCGCCGCCTCCAGCAAAGTACAATCCTTGGGCGGTAGAACGGTCGTCGTGCTGGCTGTCAGGTTCGTGATCCAGTCGTCGAGCCACCGGACCAGTTGTCCGGCCGAATCAAAATCCCGGACCAGCGGTTCGGCCTGGTGCTGTTCTACCACGAGTAGCTCGGTTCCCATAGCGCCCACGGCCAGCAACCCCACTCCCTGCTCCATCGCCGAATGAACGCTGAATAAAGCCTGGCCTGCTTCGGCACGAAAGAGGTGATGCCTGGCCCCGGCCGGCTGCCCATCCACGATTGGTATGGCGAAGATATCTACTTTACCGGCCACCACGACCCAAAATGTATCCCTTTCTACCAGCAACAGCGGCCGGTTGCTGCCGGCTTCGACGATTTTCCCGGCGGCGCGCCACTTTGGGGGCGTTGCCGGAAACACGGGGTAATCAACCTGCTCCTGTTCTAACGTCCTCATCTTCATCATCCCTTGTTCAGGCCACGTTTGTCCCCGGCTCATTTAGCCGGATCAGCCGGGCATACGGCCCGTCAACAGCCCACATTTCTTCGTGCGTGCCTCGCTGGACCACTTTGCCCTGTTCCAGCACGATGATCTCGTCACAATCGCGGATGGTGCTGAGGCGGTGGGCCACGATCAGGCAGGTGCAGCCTCGCCGGCGCAGGTTATCGTCAATGATATTCTCGGTAACGGAGTCCAGAGCGCTGGTAGCCTCGTCCAACACCAAAATGGTCGGATTGGCGGCCAGGGCCCGGGCGATTTCCAACCGTTGCCGCTGCCCGCCACTGAAATTCCGGCCACCCTCTTCAATCAGGTGGTCGTACCCCCCCGGCCTGGTCATGATATCTTCGTGAATGCAGGCGTCTTTGGCAGCCTGAATAACGTCTGTCTCGAGGACGGTTGGATCCCACATGGCCAGATTTTCGCGAATGGCGCCCTCGAAGAGAAAGATTTCCTGGTCTACCATGGCCAGCGAGTTGGTGAGCAAGGTTCGGGGAATTTCATGGCGGGGCTGGCCATCAACCAAAATTTCTCCCTGCCAGGGCTCGTATAGACCGGCTACCAACTTGGAGATAGTGGACTTGCCGCTGCCACTGGCGCCGATCAGCGCCACCCGGTCGCCCGGCCGGAGGCTAAGACTCAGGTCGACAATCAGTGGTGGATCGTGACGGCTGTAGCCGAAAGTCAGGTTGCGCAATTCGACGTAGCCGGCCAGCTTCACCGGCCCATCAGAAGGCTGGCCGGCCGGCTCGTTACTCTCCACCTGCCTGTCCGGCCGGTAGCGTAACACGTCGTCCAGCCGGTTCATATCACCGGCCGCCTCCTGCAAGCGGCTGCCCAGGTTGACCATCTGGTTGACCGGGGTGATAAAACTGAACATCAAGGTCTGGAAAGCTACCAGCATGCCGATGGTCATCTCTCCACTCATCACCCGCAGCCCACCCACGGTTAAGATGGCGATGGCGCTGAGCGTTTGCAAGAAGGGTGGCACGGCCGACAGGACCTGGGTGGAAACGCCCAGCTCCTGCTCGGCACTGATCACTTTGGCTTGCTGGCCGGCCCAGCGGGCAAAAAAGTCGCTCTCTGAGCCGGTTGCCTTCAACGTCTCGATCATTTGTAGCCCGTTGTAGGCCGTGCCCAATAATTTGCCCCGTTCCTGGAGCAATTTCTGGTTAACGTCCACCCGTTTCCGGGCCACGTAGCGCAGAGCAAGAATATTGGCGACGGCGATAACAAGGGCAATAAAGGTCAGGGTCGCGTCGTAGCCAAACATCAGCAGCGCATAGAAGACGATCAGGATGACATTCAAGGCATTGGTGGCCAGCTCGCCGGAAAGCAACTGGGCCACCCGGTCGTTGATAGCCACTCGCGAGCTGATTTCTCCGGCGTAGCGCTGGTTAAAGAATTCCACCGGCAGCCGCAGCACGTGCCAGAAAAATTTGCTGGAGGTGCTCAGAGCCAGTTTTGTTTCCAGACGCAGCAAGTAGTATTGTTGCAACCAGGTCAGGGCTGCCCGCAGGACGGCCGTGACGCCCATGCCAATCAAGAGCGGGGCTACCCAGTCTTGCAGGCTGCCAACCAGGACGTTATCCACGAAGATACGGGCGAAAGCCGGAATAATCAGTCCCGGAATTACCAGGGCCAGACTGGCCAGGACGACGTAAGTAACGGCTATTTCTGAGCCGGATAGCCGTCGTCGCAACGCTTCATACAGGCTGCGCTCGCTTCCCCCCCGGGTGAAATTCGGCCCCGGCTCAAAAACAAGGGCCACGCCGGTAAAGGACTCGTTGAACTCTTCGGCCGAGATAACCCGAGGGCCAGTGGCCGGGTCGTTTAGATAGACTTTGTCTTTGCCAAACCCTTCGACGACGACGAAGTGGTTGAAGTTCCAGAAGATAATGATGGGCAAAGGGAGGGTTTTCAGATGATGGGGCTCATAGCGGAATCCCTTGGCGACAAGGCCGTATTCCCGGGCTGCTTTGATGACGTTGCTGGCTTTACTACCGTCACGGGAAACGCCACAGGCTACCCGTAACTCTTCCAGCGGAACGATACGGCCGTAAAAGGCCAGGACGGTTCCCAGGGCGGCCGCGCCGCATTCCACCGCTTCCATCTGCAGGACGGTCGGAGTCTTCACGCGTTTCTGCCGGGGAGACCGGGCGCCGGCAACCGCCTTGCCGGCCGGCGAAGGTTGTGCTGCTGTCTGTGTCATCTCATCCTACGTGGCGCGATTTGCCAAATCGCGTTACCTCTGGCGCATTTGCCAAATCGCGTTACCTACAGGCTCAGTACTCTACCCAGAGGGCAGAATATAATTAATGGGACGTTGCCGGCCGGTAATAACGGTGGCTGTGCCCAGCGTGCCGCTTTCCACTGTTGTCGGCGGCCCTTCTGGCGACGACCACCTGTAACCGCTCGTCGTCGCCGGGTCTGGCGTCAGCTCGACGTGAACTTCAATTGGCGCCACACCAATGTTTAGAGCCTGAACCAGATCGTCGCTACCCAGGGTCCGCAAAATACCCTGGTAGGTGGACGGGAAGGTGCCGACCGAGGCGACTTTGCCAAGCATGAAGCCATACGCTTCTTGCCGAACCGTCGAAGGGGAAAGCTGGACGTCCATACCCGGCTGTATTTTCTTGCCATCGGCGAGGGGAAGGTACATTACCGCTTCAAGTTTGACGTCATCGCCGGTGAGTTCCATATTCAGGAGCGTGGTCCCGCGATCAACCAGGTAGCCCTGGTCTACCTTGACTTCCAATACCCGGCCGGTGTAGGGGCTGGTTACTTGCTTTTCACCACCCTGGTCAGGCTCGACGACAGTGGCAATGATCTGGCCCTGTTGGACAATATCTCCGGCGCTAACCGCTAAATCACTCACCTGCCCCACATAAGGAGAATCAACGTTTTTAATCCCACCTGTTTTGATAAAGATGGTTGTACCAGATACCTGGGTGGGAACAGCGCCAAAAACAGCCCAGGCCAGGGCCATCCCCAGCAGGCTAATAAGCGCGGCCAGGGCCAGCCAGCCACTGGGGGTAGTGATTTTCATCAATTGGTCTAGTTGGTCCGGAGAAGATAGCCGTTCGAGGGCTACCTTGCGGAAGATTTGCCTGCTCATTATTTACTTGCCTGCCATCAAACGTTTCAGCATCCGGTCAAATCTGGTCCCGGCCAGGTAGATGGTATCCAGGACGCTGGGGTCCAGTTCGTCGGCGTATTCGACGTCTTCCGTCAGTTGCTGGCCGCGCCCGTAGCCCAGGCGGCTGACCGTGCCCCGCAGCCGGTCAGACAGAAAAACGGCAATAGCCCGATAAAAGCGGGCGGCAAATGGGTGATCCTGTTCCAGCTTAATAGATAACTCGCCGCGAGGAATAACAAATACAGTCGCCTTTTCCAGTGCTTTGACGGTGGCCGAGGGCGGCCGGGCGTCTACGAAAGACATCTCGCCAACCATCTCACCGACACCCAGCCGGGCGATCTCCTGCCCGCCCAAGGCCTGGGCCAGCACTGAGACCGAGCCGTCCAGGATAATGTAAAGGGCGTTAACTGCCTGGCCTTCGTGAATAAGGACAGTTCCGGCCGGGACCTGTTGTTTTTTACCCTTGGCAATCATCCACTCGACGTCGTCGTCACTTAATTCCCCCAAGATGAATAGCACCTTTCGCATTTTCTATCCTCCGGATTCACCTAAAAATCCACTACCGCATCCTTCCAGGGTGGCGTTCCCACCCGTCAAATTTTGCATTCTCATAACTAGGTTTTGCTAACAAATCCGGCCTGGCCCGGTAACGCCATGATAACTTAAGTAGTCCCTGCCAGGCAATTATTGGCCGGGCCACTCGATCCAAACCCCGCAGGTTTTCGGAAACCTGCGGGGTTTTCCCCAAAACTGCAATGCTCCCCCAGGCCACTCGAAGGAACATTGTACCTGGACTGTCTTTAGGTTATCATTTACCCGACATGATCGTGTATGGGTAGTTGAGGGAGAAACCTCTCATGAACTATTGTGCCAGGTGCGACATTTCTATTCCATCGGGGGAGGAGACCTGGGCGAAGCGGAAAGACGGAACGCAAGTTGCGCTCTGCCGCGATTGCGCCGTGGCGATACGCCAGACAGCCAAACCCAGCTCCCTGGCCGAACCAGAGCCGGCGCCCGCGCCGGTGGAGCTAAAAATTCCAATGTACCGGCCGAGCAACAAGGTCCCCATAGACGGCTTTCTGATGCTTTTGCTGGCCGTTATGGTTGGGGGCGCCGTCGTGGGCGGCCTGGTTTTTCTCCTTTCCCGGGTGGTCTACCTGCCCTTCCTCTTTCCCCTGGGGATGGCCTTTGCCGGGGCGATCGCCGTGGCCGTGGCCGTTCGGGCCGGCCGGGTCCGCAACCCGGCGGTGGCGGCCCTCTTTGGCGTCGTGGCCGGCCTTTTCATTTACGGCGTTTATCGCTACGGCGATTACCTGGCTTTTCGCGGTGTGCTGCGCCAGGTGATCGTCCAGGAAGCAGCGAATGAGGTAGACTTGACAGGAGACCTGGTCACTCTTAATCAACTGGTGGACCTGTTCCTGTTCGAAGAGGTGGGGCAGAGTGGTTTTATTGGTTATTTCCTGCTGTCAGCCAGGGAAGGTGTCTCTTTCAGCCGGCTCAGTGGGAATAGCAGCCTGAACATTGGCCCCCTCTTCACCTGGCTTTACTGGCTGCTGGAAGTCGTCGTCATTGCCGGCCTGGCCGGGGCCATTGGGGCTCAGGCGGCCGGGTCACCCTATTGCGAACGGCACGACCGCTGGTATGACCGGGAGAAGCGGGCCGGCGGGGTGAGCCAGGAACAGGCCAAAGAAGCCCTGCTCCTGCTCCAGGATAAGGGTTATGGGCAATTGGGGCAAATGCTCCGGCTCCCGGCGCCAGCGCCCGGCCTGGCGTTCTTCGTCGCCAGTTGCGACGATTGCCAGGAGAGTAACCCTGTTCTCCTGGCCAAGCACCTGGTGCAGAGCGCCAACGGGCGAGTGCAGGCCAAAACTCTCCTGAAACAGAGCATTTCTCCGGCCCAGCACGCCGACCTGCTGCGGGGAGCGGCCCAGGCCAGAGGGAGCGAGCCTAAGCAACACCTGGCGGCCGAGGCGGATCCGGCGTAGGGGCCAGAGATTAGAGATTGGAGCAAGAGTCGAAGTGAAGGCATATCCAGAGGTCCGCCGGCCGTTGCCGCGTCAGGCTTTCCCTTATCACCATTACCTATTTATCGTCTATCATGTGGGTGGTCCGGCCGTCTCGGTTGATTCAAGCCGGTAGCCACGAAGGGCATAGATGCCGGTTAACCCCGACATGAAAAGCAAGCTCCCACCCAGGTAATAGACGACTTCCACCCCGGCACGCTCGGCCAGCCAGCCACCTAACCCCAGCGACACAACCTTCATCACGTTCCAGACGACATCCAGCCAGGTAAAGACCCGGCCGCGCACAGCATCCGGCACCTGGCGTTGCAGCCACGTCTGATATACGACCATGCCCGACGAAGTGTTCAGCCCGTAGATGACGAGCAGCAGCCAGGCCAGCGGCACGATCCTGGTAGCCGCCAGCAGCACGTCGCCCCGCCCACCCCCCTGATCACGTAAGGCCCAAACAGCCACCGGGGATGGCGAACGTCACGGGCCAGCAGCGCCAGCAGAAACGGGCCGAGCAAAGCGCCCACCCCGATGGCCAGGATGAACGAGCCAAAGCCGCCCGGCGGCAGTTCGTAGTGCTCTTGGGCCAGGACGACCAGCAGGGCAGAGGTCGCCCCGACACTCAAGGAAGCCAGGGCCTGAACCATGACCAGCCGGGAAACGAAATAGTCCTGGCGGGCAAAGCGCAGCCCTTCTCTGGCATCGGCCAGAAAGCCGCGCCAGCCCCGCCCGGCCACCCGGCGCCCTGCAGGGACTGGCAGCAGGAGCAGGAACAAGGCCGAAATGAAAAAGGTGGCGGCGTTGAAGACAAAGGCCGCTTCTGCGCCTACCGTAGCAATCACCCCGGCCGCCAGGGCCGCACCAATGATCTGCACCAGCCGGCCGGTTGACCAGGAAACGGAGTTGGCCGCCAGCAAATCCCCTTCATCCAACAGGGTTGGCAGGGTGGCGTTGACGGCCGGATTGAAAAATGTACCAGCCGTCGTCAGCAGAAAAATGATGGCGTAAATCTGCCATAGCTCCGTGGTGAGCAGTAGTCCCAGCACCAGTGTTGCCCGCGCCAGGTCTGAAGCGACCAGGACCGCTTTCCGGGGCAGCCGGTCAATGACCACGCCGGCCACAGGGGCAAAGAGAATGACCGGCACAATCTCAAAGAACACCGCCCCGGCGACGACCAGGCTGGAACCGGTGCGCTGGTAGACCCAGACGACCAGGGCAATGTAGTGCAGCGTGTCGCCCAGATTAGAGATGAGCTGCCCCAGCCAGAGCGGAAAGTAGCGCCGGTTGCGGATGAGCCGGGCGTAGCCGGCAAACAGGGTATAGATCGGTGAAGCTGCCACGATGGCTAAGGAATCACATCCATTGTTCCGGCCGGGGCCTGGCGACTTCCACCTGGCCAGACGAGGATGGGCATATTGACGACAATGCCCGGCTGCGTGATAGCTACCTCGCCGTTGGTCTCAGCCTCTCTAATCTCAGCCACCGAGCGCAGTTCACGCGGCCGGGCCGCCTCGTTCCAGGCTACCAGGTTGATAGTGCGCAAGGGGCGATACGCTTCGTCTCCCGGTACCGCATCAAAGACATCCGGCTGGAATCCGAATGGCCCTGCTCCTTCTACCCCGTTCGTAAAGACGTAGACGTTGGCCAGAAGCGCACCAGGCGCGTCGGCCAGAGCCGGCACCAGCACGACCTGGGGACCGCCCATCATCTCGGTCAGCATGGTGGCCACCTCCGGGTCCGAGGCTTCTGTGTGGATGAACCAGACCTCGCCACCTTCGTAGAAACCTTGTACGAGCGGGGCATATTGTTGGGTGGAACGGGAATCAGCCATGTCCATATCCCCCATGCCGGGGCTGACCGGGTGCTCTGCGGTTTCCGATATGGCATTCATAGGGGTCGCCCTTGATTCTTCACCCTCGCCAGAAGCACAGCCGGCGGCTACCAGTAACAGTATCACGATGCCTACGATAACTCTCACATTTACTCTCACAAGCCCTCTCTTTTGGCCAAAAGCCGCGCTTTATCCCTTGCCGACATAAACCACGGCCGCCAGTGCCTCGTTTCTATCTACTATATCGTTTCCAGTTACTGGAATGTCAAGCGGCGAGTCGGCGAAAAAACTTATCGGGCTGCCTGGTTCATTTGAATTACCGAATACGCTCATTGCACATAACGATGAACTTTATTTGTTTTGCAGAAGGTCAACGACAGCTTGATGACCCTTTTCCCTGGCAAAGTCAAGGGCGATCTTACCATCGGAGTCGGGAAGGGCCCGATCAGCCTCCTTGTCTAGCAGATATTGCACGATAGCCATATGCCCAGCCGTAGCTGCGTGGCGTAGAGGTGCTCCCTTCCCGTCCAGCCCATTTACCAGGGTGGGATTGGCTTCAACCAACTCCTTGACCCGTTCCAGCCGGCCGTGAAAAGCGGCATCTTCGAGACTAAGGGGAGCGTGTTCAAGCAAATAGTCTCGTACCTGATGGTGCCCCATGTGATCAGCCCAGCCAACAGGGGAACTGCCATAGCGCGGTTCGTGGAAGGTGGCCTCAGCGCCATGTTGCAGCAGCACCTTGGCCGGTTCTAAATGCCCACCCCAGGCCGCGACGTGCAGAGCGGTTATATTTTTCTCGCCGCCAAAACCGGCGATATGGTGAACGTCGGCCCCATGTTCAAGCAGCCAACGTGCTGTTTCCGTCTGCTCACAGGAGACAGCCCAAAAGAGCGCCGTACCGTTGTATGGCTCGCCGTTGATGTTGGCTCCCTGAGCAAGAAGATAGGGCAATACATCGGTCCGACCGCTCTTAGCAGCATAGACCAATGCCTCATTCAGAATCTCTTGCCGGTCGTCTTTTGGCGTCCAGGGGGGAAAGCCGGAGTGTGGGCGGTGAAATGCTCGCTTTTGTCCAGCTTCAGGCTTAAGTGAGCCATCCGAGTGGAAGAAATCTGCCACGAGGTCGAGACGGCCCAGCCCGGCGACCGCGCGCAAATTGTAGGGATAGGTGCCCTCTTGAGCCAATCGCTCGGCCTGTAGACGGCGCCCCCAAAAGAGCGCCTGCATCAGGGGCGTGCCGCCTGCGCCGTGCGCTTCGGCCGTGACATCGGCCCCAGCCGCCAGGAGCAAATCAATGAAAGTGATAAGCATTTCTGGCCCTCCGGGTAGCCCATCGGCTGAGGCGCAGGCGACACAATGGAGCAGGGTCCATCCTTTATTATTGGCCATATTGATGTCGGCTCCGGCCGCCAGCAACAGCCTGACCATCTCTACCCGCCCAAAGTCTGCCGCCAGGTGCAGCAGCCCATTGCCGTTGGTTCCTGGGGTAGTGGCCAGTTCGGGATGGCTGGCCAGGGTCTGTTTGAATGTGTCCAGGTCGTTCTTTTTGATGGCTTGAAAAGCAATGCGAAACGGCTCAACGACCTGGCCTTGCGCCAGGCGCTCGACGTGGGCGGCCAGGGCCGGCCAATCGGCAAAGCCATGCTCACGCGCCAAGACCAGGCGGGCGTCATCCAGCGTAAAGTCGGCCTGCCTGATGGCCTCATCAGTGGCATAGGCAAAGTGGGGGTGGGACTGGCGAATCAGGTTTAAGGCGCGTGGCTGCCCGGTCTGGTAAACGCTGTACAGGCCAAAGGCCCGCCCTTCATAATAGTCAATGTCGGTTTCAAAAGCCCGGTGAAGGGGGCGGCCGCGCACCCCTTCAACATAGTGCTTTAGCCTGGGCCAACTGGAGAAACCATGCTCGCGGGCAATGATCAATTGGGCGTCGCTTAATTTGGGTGTGGTCAGGTTGGCACCCTGGGGATGAGACTGTCGGCAGCGAGCGGCCGCCGCTGGCTCACCGGCCTTCAGTTGCTTATGCAGCGCTTTGGCCTGCTTCTTCAAATAGATAAGATTGGGGTTTGGGGGGAGTTGATTAGACATGCCGATCTCCTTTTGAATAAGTACCTGGCGCCCGCTGAACAGGTCAAAAGAAAATCGTCGGAATGGGTTATGAGCTTTTCATCAGGTGGGATAATCCCTTCCCGCGGACAGGTTGCGCCCTTAACGCAACGGGATTATAGTGGAACATTCGTTCCGGGGCAACAGAGATGTCTTTCTGCTAGAAACCCGCGATAACCGACTTGTACGGCTCTCTTTCCCAGAATACCTTTCCTATCTGGAAAACGTTATCTATGGGGACGATGATCAGCCCTGGGTGCTTCGAGATGTACTGAACTGCTGTTTCAACGGAGGCAAAGAAGTTCGTCAAGTTGCAGAACCAGGCTCGAATATTCTCAAGGCTTTCCGTTCCTGGGACCCACGATACGACGGCCGTACCGGGTTTAACGTCCCTGGCGCCCTCTGGCGTTCCGACCAGCCGGACCTTTTCGCCGCTGATCGGGTCAGGGGACTCAATGACCGCATGGGTCTTGTGAAAGATAGGGAACATGATCGCGTCTGCTGCACACCAGACGTAGAACTGGCGGCCGTTGAGCATGTAAGAATGCGACGTTGGAACCAGTGACAACCCCAACCCAACGACATTACCCGCTTTGTCCAGCTCAGCGGCCCGCAGCAGGGCCGTCACCTCAGCCTGGGAAATTTGGAGACTGGAAGCGATGCGCTCAGGGGATACCGGCCGGCCATCCAGCAGGAGCTTCTGAATCTTAATCCATTGGACAACCTGGTCTTGCGAGCTATCAAGAACAGCCATCATGGTATCGGCAAGCTCTTGCCGGTCATACGTTACCAGAGTTTGATTTGACATTTGAGTAACCTCCACTTTACCAGAGGTGGCGCGGTCAAAGACCGGCCACAGCCAGTATATATTTCAAGCTGCCGGCGGCTCAGTATCGCGCCAGCGTCCCCTTCCGCCTGGCGATTTGTTCGCTTGCCCTGAAAAAGAGGGCGCCGGCCACGAGGAATACGATGGGCTGTAAGAGGAGCCAGCCCAGCCCCCACTCGACCTGGAGGGCGCCGAGCGAGTGGCCTTCGAGTAGAATCTCTCGCAGCACCTCGATGCCCTGGGTGGTCGGGAAGAGCAGCCTGCCAATGACGGCCATCCAGTTGGGTATCTGGTCCAACGGGAGAAACACACCGCCAACGACGAAGGCTACTCCGACGAGTAGCTCGACAAGCAACTCGATGCGTTTGAAGAGCAGGGTGAGACCCACCACAATCAGCGAGAAACCCGCGCCACCGGCCACGATGGCCACGAGCGGTACCAGCGCCTCCACGTCGAAGGGGATCGTCACACCCCCGATGATGGCAGCAGACAGGTAGAGCAACACGGCGATCACGATAGATTCGAGGATCGTTGCCACCTGCCGGCCTAACACCAGCACCCATGCGGGCAGCGGGCTGAGATGGAGTTGCTCAAGCGTTCCGGTCTGGATTTCACCCAGTACGCCCCAGAACACCCGGTTCAACTGCTGGTGGAAGAACAGGATGGCGGTGAGGCCGATGAGCGTTGGCGCCAGCAGTTCCTGGCGGATCTCGCCTCTGCCCATGTACAGGTTGATGGCGAAGTAGAAGAGGATGAACAGTGGCATCTCGGCCGCCATGCCTTTTCGCGCCGCCCAGGCGTTCAGCAGGCTCTTGTAGATTTCGTTGAAGAAAGCCGTGAGAGACGCGGCGACACCCACCCGCATCGGAACGCCCGCCCATGTCCCATCCCCGCCCATTGAGCCGATTTTTATGGTCATGTCAACTTCTCCTATTGGTCACTCTGAACCGTCCTTGAAAGTGTCTTCGTTTCGCTCCTAGCCCAGCCGGCCATCACGCATTGCCTTGCGCTGGTTGCGCATGTAAACCCACCAGCCAGCCAGTGTGAGGGCCAGCGTATAGGCCAGCAGCCATAGCAGGCTGCCGTCTGCCCACAGGTCGCCCAACGAGCGCTGCTTGAACAGGACGTTCAGCGTCGCTTCGATCCCCAGCGTCGTCGGCAGCAGCCGGGCCACTGTCTCTAACCAGTCGGGGAACAGCGCCACCGGGAGGTATGCGCCGTTGAACATCCCGATCAGCCCTGTGATGAGATGGTGGATTTCCCCGATGAAGGGATTCGTCAGCGCGATACCGGCGAACAGCAGGGTGAAGGCCAGGCCGTTCACCAGGGTCAGGGCGAATGGCACCAGCGCCTCCCACCGCGCCGGGATCGGAATGCCGGCCACGACCAGCGGCACGGCCGCGGCCAGGGCAGCGACGAGAATGCCCTGGACGGAGGCAACGCCCAGCCGTCCCAGGAGCAGTAGCGACGGAGAGACTGGACTCAGATGAGTCTGCGCCAGCGTGCCGGTGCGCATCTCCTCCACCAGGTCGGCCACCATCGCCAGGCTGGCGATCCAGAGAAACATGTAGGCGCTGAAGCCAACCAGCGTCGGCGGGAGGAGGTCACGCGGAAGCTGTCCCTGCCCGATGACGAATTGGATCCCGAGGTAGAAGAAAATCGACGTGACGACGCCCAGCACAATTGACGCCGGGTGCGCCAGGAGGATGAGCAGCCCCTTGCGGATCTCGTTGCCGAGAACGTCGAGGATGACACCGGGCGTCGTGCGCCAGGCGCTGGCTTCTTGCCGGAAGGCGCTGAGGGTTTGTTCTGCCATTGGAGTTGGACTAGCCATGCTTATGCTCTCCTTTGATCAGTTCGAGGAATACATCCTCCAAAGCGGGCTGCACTTGAGAGATAGACAGCAGCGACAAGCCACTGTCACGCAGGGTATCCACAAGTGTGTAGAGCACCGTGTCGTCTTCGACTGGTCCATTGATGACCGTAGAGCCATTCTCTGCTCTCATGGTGAAGCCGGCCGGGAGGGGCAGCCCGTCCGCGCGCCCGCGCACGGTGATCCGGTACAGGTCCTGCTGGCGAAAACGGCGGAGCAGCTCGCCGGTTGGCAGGTCAGTCATGACGCGGCCCTCCCGGATAACGGCGAGGCGGTCGCACAGTTCCTCGGCGACATTGAGCTGGTGAGTGGTCAACACCACCGTCTTGCCGTGCTCGCCGGCAAGTTCAACGATCCAGTCCCTGACCGTGCGCGCCGCCTCCACGTCCAGTCCCAGGGTAGGCTCATCGAACAACACGATGGGCGGATCGGCGATGAGCGCCGCCACAGCGACTTTCTGTTGCATCCCGCGAGAAAATCCGCCCACCGACTCGTGGCGGCGCGGCCATAACCCCAACGATTGGAGCAGATATTCCGCGCGAGGACGGATGGCGTTGGTGGACAGGCCCTTGAGACGGCCGAAGTAGAGGAGATTCTGCCAGGCCGAGAGCGTCCAGTAGACGTTGCGGGATCCTTCCAGCACCGCTCCCACCTGGCGCACCGCCGCGCTGCGAGAGCGCTCGACATCATATCCATTCAGGTATACACGCCCGGCGTCGGGTATCACCAGTCCCAACATCATCTTGATCGTGGTAGTCTTGCCCGCGCCGTTGGGACCCAGAAAGCCAAACACCTGCCCGGCAGGTATAGAGAGGTTGAGATTATCTACGGCTTTGATCGGTCCATTCTTGTTGTAAAAGGTCTTGCTCAACCCCTCGATTTCTACGGCCAGGTGAGCGGGATGGTTCGCCACATGACCAATTGAAGTTGGTTCAATACCTGAGGTTGCCAACGAGGGTCTCATGAAGCACCTCCTTCTTGTTGTTGGTTGACCGGCCTGGTTTGTCCGAGCGAGGGGGGCTGGCTGATCCCGACCAGCCAGGCCAGGGCGTCAATGGCAGTCCCGATATCGAAATCAGGGTCCATCAGGCTCTGAAACGAGATACTGTTGAGGCTTCCCCACACCGCAGCAGCAATAGCCGCAGTCTCATCCTGGTCCAATCCACGCGGGGCGAGATGCGCCCGCACAAGCCCTTCGACGTAAGCACGTTCCTCACGGATGAGGTCGCGTACTGCCTGGGCGATGCTGGGGTTGTGCAGTCCGACACCAGAGGTGCCAAACAGCAGCCGATAGAAGTCCTGGCACGAGGGGGTGCAAACCTTCACCGCTTCGAAGACGGCCAGGAGTTCTTGCGTCGCTCCATCGCTTGGCTCTGGCCGCCACTGCTTGCAGCCATACCGGATTGCGTCGGCTAACAGGTCGTTCTTCGACTTGAAGTAATAGTGAACCAACCCCGGTGTTACCGCTGCCTCCTCGGCGATACTCTTGATCGAGGCGGCTTCGTAACCATCGTCAATCACAGTACGGTAAGCGCCGGCGACGATGCGCTCACGAACCTTTTCTGACATCAAGCACCTCCATTGCAAGAATTTGGTTGGTCATCCAACCAAATTGATTATAACGAAACAGAAGGCTGCTGTCAAGTCGGGTTCTCAGCTCCATTTTACCAGGACTTATGGTAGAGTGGGGTTTAACAACAGCATGTACTATCGTTGGCATAGCTAACTTTGGGCTTTGCTGGTACCCATTGTTGGCGGCGATCAATCCAGTGTACCTTTGCCAGTTGCCACGCCTCTTCGACGGTAAAGATCACCACGCCAGGGTAATCGCTTATCCAATCTTCAGCCGCAGCGCGAGAGCGAAAGAAATACATCTGCTGGCAGCTTTCTCTGGCTCTGATGGCTCTATCCGCCTCGTCAGCAGGTGTTTCCCGGTTGCAGGAAACGCCGGGGACGGCAATGGACAGAACTGTACCGGCCGGGCTGTATTGGGTCACTCCGTTCGGGGTAATAGTTAGCTGGATGGCCTGGCCTGTGACAGGGCAGGCGGATTCGACTTCGGCCGTTTCCTGCAGTAACCCCGGCAGAAAGATGGCATCCAGGGAGCACCAGGTGTACAAGGTACGGCCGTTGACTACAAAACGATGGAGGGTTGGATTAAGCGTTAAAGCGTCGCCAACGACACGGCCCGCTTCGTCAAACTCGCCCCCTTGCTTTCTGATTTGCTGGAAGGCGTCGGCCACGACTTCGAGCGGCAGGTCTGCCCTGACTGCCAGGTCTTCGGCTGCAACCGGCCGGCCCTCGGCCAGCAGCCTGAGCAGATGGTAAGTTAGGTAAAAAGCACGCTGGATACCTTCCGGGTCTTCGGCTAACTTGCGCTCAACCGGCGCTGCCCAGGCCGCAATCACTTCGTCCACTATGGTCATTTCGTCCACCCCAACTCGGCCAGAACCTGCCGATGAACCTCGAAGTCCTCGGCGACTGAGTGGAGGAAGCCGTCCGGATACTCGGCGAGCCAGGCGGAAGCAGCCTCACGGGAGCTGAAAAAGTGGCCGAGGCCACAGATTTCAGCGCGGACATCTTTCACCCGCCCGGTAGGCCGGATCGAGGACACGACGGCGCCAGGCGGATCGACCCGCACTACTGCCTCGGGCGTGACCTCGGCCCTGATTGTCTGTCCCGTAACAGGGCAGGTTGAAGAGACGATGCCGGGCCTTCCCAAGAGGGGCGGGAATGAGAGGGCATCGGAGGCGCACCAGCCGTACACGGTCTTGCCGTCGAAGTCGAATCGGTGCGGTGTCGGCCGCAGCGTCAGCCCGAATCCGGTGATGCGCCCCTGGTCGTCCCATTCGACGCTGGGATGCTGGGTCAGATCTGCGCACACCTCGTCCTCGGGCCAGCCACCTGCTGAGGCGAGGCGTTCGACGCTAACAGGCTCTCCCTGGGCAAGCAGGCGAGCCAGCACTGGCACCAGCTTGAACTCCTCGTACTGCCGGAGAAAATTGACCCCGCGGTCAACGGCGACAAGGTTATCCTTCCCTACGGCGCTTGTCTCATGATCAAGTTCATCGAGACTAAACAACTTTTTATAGTGTTGTTTCGTCCAGGCGGCGGCTTCGGCTACACCCAGGAGTTTAACGGTCACTGTTTGCTTATTGGCCCACTCCCGGCCGGCTTCCTCATCCGCGTAAAAGTTGACGTAGCGGCAGAAGCTGCCCCGCACATCTTTCGTGATGGGGCCGTCTGGAATCAAGACCGAGAGCACGGCCGTCGTAGGCGTGACCTCCTTCACCGTGCCGTCAGGATGGACGGTGAAGGATATGTCACGCTCAGTGATAGAACACGTTGAACGCACGCGAACAGGCGTATCGAACAGGTAAGAGAGATACAGCGTATCGAGTGCACACCAGGCGTAGACAGTGGGTGCGCCGCGCGTTTCAATCGTAATCCGGTGTGGGCTGCCAGGAACGTCCGTGCCGGGAACGGTGATAGCCCACATAGCCAGCACCGTACCATCTTCGTCGCGGAACGCGAAATCCTTATCGGCGAAGAATTGCAGGATTTCCTCTACGCGTTTTTCGGGGAGGCCGAGCGCGGCGGCGATATTCGCTGCCGTTACTGGCTTGCCGGTGGTAGCAAGCTGGCGTGCGCCTGCAACGCCGGCTTTCATCTCGTCGGTGCCGACCAGGGCCGACAGGTCGGCGAACGAGGCCAGCATCGCCTCCGTCAGCTTCTCATGGTTAAGGTCGGTTGTTGTGTCTAACATGATATTATCGTTCTCCTGTTCGTTTGGCGGCCAAGCTTAACCGGCCGTTTCCGGCTCATTGGCCTGCATAAAACGCTGCCACTGTTCGACGATCTCCCAGACCGATTCGTCGCTGAGTCAGTAAATGATGCAGGTGCCTTTGCGTTCGGTGCGGGCCAGGCCGCTTTCACGCAAGACACGGAGATGGTGGGAAATCAGCGGCTGCGACCGGCCGCTGGCCGTGACGATAGTAGATACCGGCCGGCATTCCGCGGTCAGCATCCTCAAGATGCTTAAGCGGGTCGGGTCAGAAAGGGCTTTGAAGAGGTCAGCCAGGTTTTCCAAGGAGGCATTCATTGCAATCCCTCACTTATATAAATAATTACTTATATAAGTGATAGTTTATATAAAAAGGGAAAACAAGTCAAGGTTTGGAGACAGCGATGTCGGCCGGCGGATTGGGTTCTTTCCCTGTCCGTTTACACCTCTGGCGCTGCATAGACCCGGTACTGGTGACGATACGTCGCCATGTCAAACTCACCCTGCCACAGCCCGGCGAGCCCATTGAGCCATATGTACCGTTCGGCCGCCGTCGCAAACGTGACCGCCGCCGCTGCCAGCCACTGCGGCCCACCGGCCGGCGCCGGGTTGAGAAAGAAGCCCAGCGAATCAAATTCAATCTGCGCCCCCTCGGCCGTTTCGATGACGCCCCGCAGATTGGAGGCGCAAACGGCGCCCTCCTGGCTTTCAAAAAGGTCCCACCGCACCGTCCCCTGAAGCTCAGGACCGGTGGCCGTTCCCTCGCCGCTGCCAATATAGTCGCCGACCCGGCCCTGGCCGGGTAGGACAGGCAGCATCCCCGGCTTATAGCGCAGTTCCAGTTCAACCAACGGTTTCAATGTTTGTTCCATCATGACCTCCTGGTAAAAGCTCAGGCTCTTTGAGACGAATGTAAACCAAAAACACCGGCACGAGGGCCACGATAGCTCCCCACCATCTGTGGATTTGTGGCCGGTATCTCAACACGAGCATGTGTTCTCCTACTTTAACGCCTTCGCCGTGTCTCTGACCATTTCCGGCAGGGTGGGATGGATGTGAATTGTTTTAGCCAGGGCCTCGGCCGTGCCCCGGTTGTACATGGCGACGGCGACTTCGTGAATCAAAATGTCGGCGTGGGGGCCAAGGATGTGGCCGCCTAAAAGCTGCCCGGTCCTGGCGTCGGCGACAAACTTCAGCAGCCCTTCTGTTTCGCCGATGGCCTTGGCCCGGCCGGAGTCCTTGAAATAGGCGACGCCCGTTTGCACCTCGTGCCCGGCGGCAATAGCTTCTTGCTCCGTCAACCCCACGCTGGCCAGCGCCGGCTGGGTGAAGACGGCGCGGGGGACCACCCGGTAATCAACCGTCCGGCCCAGGTCGTTGACAGCATTGAGGGCGGCAATGGGTCCATCGTAGGTGGCGCGGTGGGTGAACATAGCCCCGCCGTTCACGTCGCCTACCGACCAGATGTTGCCGGCCGTCGTGCGCAACCTCTCGTCCACCTTGAGGCCGTAAGGGGCCATCTCCACTCCCGCCTGTTCCAATCCAAGCCCATCCACGCGGGGCACACGGCCGGCGGCGTAGAGAATTCCCTCAGCTTTGAATCGCTGCTCCTGGCCCTCTATCTTCGCCACGACAACCTTCTGGCTGGCTTCTATCTCGGCGCGAACAGCTGTTGCTGCCAGGCGCAGGTCTACCCCTTCGGCCGCCAGGATGCCGGCCAGCGTCTGCGACAGCTCCGGCTCCTCTTGCTTCATGATCCGCCGGTTGCGGCTCAGCAGGGTCACCTTCGTGCCATAGCGGGCGTACATCTGGGCAAATTCGACGCCAATGTAGCCACCGCCGATAATAATCATAGAGGCCGGCATTTTTCCCAGTTGCAGGGCCTCAAAGTTGGTCATGAACCCCACTGCTCGCAGGCCGGGTATATGGACGTCGGCCGTTCGTGACCCGGTGGCGATAATGCTTTTGGCAGCCCTTATTTGCTGCCCGTCCACCCGGATGTCTACCGGCGAGGTGAACTCAGCCCGGCCGCGCATAAACTGAATCTTGTCGCTTTGATTTACCCAGCCGTAAATGCCGCCAATAATTCCCTGGATGATTTGGTTCTTGCGGGCCACGGCGGCCGCCAGGTCGAACCACAACACCGAGGGGTCCACGCCGCGCACGCCAAATTCGTGGGCGCGATCTCGCACCAGGTGCATCACTTCGGCCGACCTTAACAAGGTCTTGGTGGGGATACACCCCTCATTCACTCAGGTGCCGCCAACTTCCCGCATTTCAATCAGGGCGACCTTTGCTCCCAGCCGGGCGGCTAAGGCCGCGGCCGGCAGCCCGCCCTGCCCACCGCCAATGACAGCTAAATCAAATTTTTCCATTACGTCTCCTTGGCTTACTGGGAATCTCTGCGGCGCAAGCCGGACTTACCCCGGCCGCCAGCCATTTGCCGGCCAGGAACAGCCCACCCAGGAACAACGTCACCGAAGCCGCGTAGATGACGGCCAGATTGCCAGCCAACCAGCCCCCCAAAGCCGTTCCGGCGCTCAGGCCCAGGAGGAGCGGCAGCGTCAGCGGTAAATGGCAGGGGCAAGCGACGACAGCGACGACAGCGGCCACATATCCTCGAATCTTGCGCCAAATGCTCATGAACACCTCTTTGTCAGGCAGCCTGCTTTTAGAACCCGGCCAGGATGAGCGGTAGAAAACGCCCTTGATACCAGATGAGGTACAACCCAGCCAGGGCCAGCAGGATCGCGCCCACTTTGTGCATGTGGGGGAGAAATGGGCGGAACCACTGCGCGATAGCTCCCTTAAACAGGGCCGCGCCGATGGCCACGCTGACTAAGACCGTGGCCATGCCCCCGGCATACGCCCCAAACATCAACGCCAGGCCAGCAACGCCGGCCGCCGCTAGGCTGGCGCTGACGACGCTGAGGAAAACTGGCAGCGTGCAGCTCAACGAAGCCAGGCCATAGGCCACGCCGTAGAGGAAGATGGACTTCGGGCTGCGGGCGTATGTGTCTATCTCCGGTTGGGGCAGGCGGATAGGCAGCGACTTGCCCCGCAGCAGCCACAATCCAAGGAGGACCAGGCCCGCGCCGACCGCCAGCGAGGCGACAGGCAGCCACTTCACGATCAGCCGCAGCCCGGCCGACAAAACGACCGCCGCCGTGCCAAAAACAGTCAGGAACCCGGCCGTGACCAGCAGGCCCAGCAGCAGCCCGTCTACGGCGCGGCCGGCCAGGGGCTTTTGTTCATAGCCCGCCTCGCGCGTGCCCAGGTAGTACGACAGAAAGGAGGGCAGCATGGCCCAGCCACACGGGTTGACGGTGGCCAGCAGGCCGGCCGTAAAAGCGAAAGCCAGGTTAATTGGGGTCATCAGCTACGGCTGCAACTTGGCCAGGACTTCTTTCAGAGTTTCGTAGGAGGTGACGAAGGCATCCCGGTAAACGACGCGGCCGGAGGCGTCCAGGACCAGCGTCGTGTCCAGCGTCTGCACCTCGTAAGCCACCGCCACTTGCTGGCCGATGTCAAAGGCCCAGGTATAAGCGCCACTGCCGGCCGCCTGCTTGAACTGGCCCAACGTTTCGGGGGTGCTGGATGGATCAAGGTCAATGGCCACGATACTGATACCTTCGCCGTATTCCTCCTGGAGCTGAGCCAGGGCCTGCGCTTCCGGCAGGCAGGAGCCGCACCAGTAGGCCATGAAAAAGAGAACGGCCGGTTTGCCGCGTTGGGCAGCCAGGCTGAACGTACCGCCATCCAGCGTTGGCACGGTGAAATCGGGGGCAGTTTCCCCTGGCTGCGCGCCAATAACCTCACCTGGTTGGACGCCAGGTTCGCCGCTGCCGGCGTTCGCGGCAACTTCCGCCGGCGGCCCGCCAGGCGGGCCAACCGGCCTGGCATCCGGCGTGCTTGCCTTGCCCCAGGCGTTCCAGGCAATCCAGGCCGCCACAACCAGCGCCAGGACGACAGTAACAGCTAACGCCTTCTTGGGAAGACGTGGGCCAACATGACCGGCGGTGGCCAGGCCGGTCTTGGATGGTGGTTGAACCTCTTCCGTTTTGTTCATCAAGGGTTTACTCCTTTGGCGAGACCTGGTGATGGCCAGCAGGGCAAACGCGGAAACGGCCGGCCTGGTGCGATAACCAGCTATCAAGCGCCGCCGCGCCGGACAGCAGCGCCAGCCCGCCGTACACCAGCCCCAGCCAGAGGGATACTTCCAGGGCGTGATAGAAAGGGTAAAGCAGCATCCCCGCCCCGGCTGCGGCAGCCAGTAGCGGCCAGGGGCGGCGGTGGTGGCGGAAGGAAAGGGCCAGGCACAGGCTGGAGAGAGCGAGGGCGGCGAAGATGAGCCGCCGTGCGTTCGCCGTATAGACCAGGAAGCCCAGGCCGAGCGTTGGCAGCAACGTCGCCAATCCTGTCCAGCCGATACAACACATGACGGCCAGGCCGCCAAAGGCGGAGCCGGCTGCGCCCAGCCGGGGAAGCCAACGTTCAAATCGCTGCATACCGGGTAATATCAGGGGGCCGCCCTGTTCCTGGGTTTAACTCGCGCAGCAGCTCAACAGGGCTACGTCCTTTTCCAGCCCCAACAAGGCCAGCTTCAGCCCTTCGACGTTGGTCAGATAGGGGAACATCGTCTCGCGTAGTTGCTGTACCGGAATGCCGAAGCGGAGGGCCAGGACGGCCGTTTGAATGATGTCACCCCCTTCTGGGGCCAGCACGTGCGCTCCCAGCAAACGGTCTGTTTCCCTGTCTACAATCACTTTGATGAACCCGCGTGTGTCCCGCGCCGCCTGGGCGCGCGGAACAAGTTCCATTGGCAGCGTGCTGACCTGCACCTCGTAGCCCTGCCGGCGCGCCTGGGTTTCGGTCAGCCCGGCGCTGGCAATTTGTGGGTCGGTGAAGGTGATGCGAGGAATGTAGTCGGTGTCGTAGACCCGGCCGGCGTTGGTCAGGGCATTCTCGGCCGCCAGCCCGCCGGCGTAGGCAGCCGTGTAGACAAACATATCCTGCCCGGTGACATCGCCGGCCGCATACACGGCAGGGTTGCTGGTCTGTAATCTTTCGTTAACCAGGATTTCACCTCGCTTTCCCAGGCGAACGCCGGATTCTTCCAGACCCATATCGGCCGTATTAGGACGGCGGCCTGTGGCGACGAGCAACTGCTCGGCGTCAAAGGAACGTTCGTTCCCGTCTGGCTGCACACCAGTGACGGCGTAACGGCCGTCCTGCCTGGCTACCTGCCTGGCTTGAAAGCTGGTGACAATCTTTAACCCTTCCGCTTCCAGATAGCCAGCCAGGGCTGCGCTAATTGTCTCGTCTTCAAAGGGGGCAATGCGCGGCAGGAGTTCCAGTAAGGTGACGGTCGTGCCGGCGCGGGCAAAAGTCTGGGCCAGTTCCAGGCCAACGGCGTTGGCGCCCAGGACGATCATGGATTCCGGTAACTCCTTTAGAGCCATCGCTGTTGTACTGGTCAGGTAACCACTTTCAGCCAGGCCGGAGATAGGCGGTGCCCAGGGGTGTGCGCCGGTAGCAATAATGATTCTGTCAGGGGTATAGGCGCGGCCGTCTATTCCGACGCCGTTCTTGCCGGTGAGCCGGGCGTGGCCTTCGACGTAGGTGATACTTGGGTAAGCAGCCAGCACATCTGCATACTTCGCTTGGCGCATCTCACCAACCAATTCGTCCTTGTCGGCGATGACGGCCGGCCAGCGAATCTTGCCGGGATGGGTCTGGATGCCGTCAAAGCGGCGCTGCCCGGCCAGGTGGTGCAGTTCAACGGCTCGAATGAGGGTTTTGGAGGGCACGCAGCCGACGTTAACGCACGTGCCGCCGATGGTAGCCGCTTCGACGAGCGCGACCTCAAAGCCTAGTTCGGCTCCCTTAATCGCGGCGGCAAAACCGGCCGAGCCACCGCCAATGACCATCAGATCGTAGTGGCTACCGCTGCCATTGGTTGTTGCCGCGCCTTCCAAAGCACGGCGCGTCCTAATGGCCGCCCGGTATCCGGCGCGGCGGACAGCCACCGCCAACGCTTCGGATGACGTTTCAGGTTCGGCAATCACCCTGGCCTGGCCCGACCGCCAGCCGGGTACGTTAACCTCTTTGACGCCGGGCACGTTTTGGAGGGCTTTGGCGACGTGTGTGGCGCAGCTATCGCAGGTCATACCTTGAATATTCAATTCGACTGTCTCCAGTTGGGTCATTTCCGTTTCCTTTGTCCTTAGTTTGCTGGCTCGTTGGCCTTCTGGGTGATTAAATGGCACACACAGGCTTTACCGTCTACGTCGTCGGTGGGAAAGGTCAGCCCTAACGCGCGTAACTGGCGTAGTTCGGCCTCCAGGCGTTGCAGTTCGGCAATGCGCTGATTGACTTCATCGGCTTTTTGTTCCAGTAGCTCCAGCACCACGCGACAGGGGGCCTCTCGCCGGTCGCGCAAAGCCAGGATTTCGGCGATGTCGTCCAGCGAAAAATCCAGGTGGCGCGCCCCGGCTACAAATTTCACCCGTTCCACGTCCGCCTCGCTGTAATCCCGGTAGCCATTCGGTTGCCGGTTGGGAGACGGCAGCAAGCCAATAGACTCGTAATAGCGGATCGTTTTGTCCGGCAGCTTCGTTCGCTCAGTTAACACTTTAATTTGCATCAATCACTCACCTCAACCAGCTTATTATAAACCTTCTAGTCGCTAGAAGGTCAAGTATTATTTTTCTGCCAATCCCGCCCCGTCCCCCCTTCACCTTGTCACCGAGCTAACCGCTTCGGTTAGCCTGTCACCTTGTCACCCCTCCCCCTCAGCCCTCAGTCCTCTTTTTCACGCTCCTTTCACACCAGAACATCCGTTCCATCTGCTACAATACCCCCATGACCACCTACGAGCCACCCCCACCCTACCTCCCCGCCTCCTCCTGGGCCGATCTCGACGAACGGCTCGACCCCGTCCAATGGGACTGGCCCGGCTGGCTGCCCCGTGGCTTCCTCACCATCCTCGCCGGCGAGCCCGGTACCGGCAAGTCCCTCCTCTGCCTCCGCCTGGCCGCCTGCTACCTGGCCCGCCCCTCCCTGCCCCCTGCCCCCCGCTCCCCTGCTCCCCTGCCCCCCCTCTCCCCCTCCCCCTGTCTCCCCCTCTCCCCCTCTTTCCTGGCCCGACGGCGCCCCCGTCACCGTCCAGCCCGGCCAGGTCCTCTGGTGCGAAGGCGAGTCCAGCCACCTCCTCAACCTCGAACGCGCCCGCCAGTGGGGCCTCGACCTCTCCAACATCGTCGCCCCCCTCGACACCCCCCTCTACAACTTCCGGCTCGACAACAAACAAAACAAAGCCATCCTCCTCCTCCACGCCCAGCAAGACTCCATTCGCCTCGTCGTCCTCGACAGCCTCAGCGGTCTCCACTCGTATGGCAGCCTCGGCCGCGCCGCCGTCACCGTCCGCTACCTGGCCGACGTCGCCCGCATCAGCGGCAAGCCCGTCATCCTCACCCACCACCTCCGCAAGCGCACCCCCCTCGACCGCGACGGCCGGCCCACCCTGGAGC
>JAKEFB010000070.1 GCA_022616275.1 Chloroflexota bacterium | reverse complement strand
GATTTTAGATGGGGTGATAAATCTACCTTCGAAAATCCGAAGGCTAAAATCCAAAACAGAGTTTTTTCTAGACAAGGCTAATTCTCCAGGTCCGGGTAATACACCCAGCGGCGCGAAGTGGTAAACAGGACGACCACGGCCGCCATCACCAAGACGAAGAAGAACCAGGCCAGGCTGGCGGCGTAGCCTAATTGCCACTGGTCGAACATCATATAGGAAACGTAACCATCGAAGGGGGAGATACTGCCGCTGAAGGCGTTCCCCCGGTCGAGCAGGATCACGCCGCCAAATACGGCGATGAGGTTGATTACCAGGGAAAAGAAAATGGCCGGGGAGATCATCGGCAGGGTGATTCTAAAAAAGCGCACCAACGGACCGGCGCCGTCCACCCGGGCCGCTTCCTGGATCTCCGGCGAGAGCCCTTGCATGGCTCCCAGCATAATTAACATCCCCGGCCCAATCCCCCAGAGCGAACTGATGGTAAAGAGGAGAGCCACGGCCGCGTCGGAAAAGACGTCGTTGAAGCCCAGCAGCCCCAGCGGCTGCAAGATGAAGCGATTGAGCCAGCCTGTGTTGGGGTCAACGAATCCGAACCACATGAAGACGATGGCCACGCTGGGAATAATGCTGGGCAGGAAGAACAACGTGCGGACCTGGGTCGAGGCTTTGAGCCGGGGGCTGTTGAGCAGGGCCGCCAGCAGGGTGGAGGCGACGAGCTGCAAGGGAATGGTGGTCATAGCCACTCTAATGGTAGCGAACAGGATGTAGCCGACAGCTTCGCTGCGAAAGAGCCTGGCGTAGTTGTCCAGCCCGATAAAGCGCGTCTCTCCCGGTTCGAGCATGTAAAAGTCGGTAAACGATAGTCCCAGGGAAGCGAGAATGGGCAGCAACTTGAACAGCACCAGTCCCAGCAGCCAGGGGGAGATCAACAGCAGGCCAAAGGTTTTGTCATAGCGCATTCGGAAGCGCCGGCGGCGTTTCTTCATGAGGCGGATTTTACCCTACTTTGGGAAAACCCCGCAGGTTTTCAAGCGCACGCTTCGTGCGCCGGGCACGTTCCGTGCCCCAACCTGCGGGGTTTGGGTCATGGGAACCGCGTGTGGTCAACCTGGTCATTTTCAGTTATGCTAACGTTATTGATTTTATGAATACATCGCGCCTGGTTGCGCCGCGCACGAAAGTGCCTACTCCGAACCGAGCATTGAACATCTGCGCTCTCCTGCTGGCGCTGTTGATAGCCGGCTGCCGCCAGACGGCCGCCGCCCCCACCAGCACGCTGCCGGTTTCCACGGCACCTACCAGCCCACCGCCGGCCGCCACAACGACCACCAACGCACCGCCGACAGCCGCGGCCACGGCCGAACCCGGCGCCGAACCGGCCGGCGACATCCCTGCCTACCAAAACCTTGAGCTGCCTGTTGACGAACGGGTTGAAGACCTGTTAAGTCGGATGACGCTGGCAGAGAAAATCGGCCAGATGACGCTGGTGGAAAAGAACAGCGTGCGCCGCAACGATGTCACCGAGAAATTTATCGGCGCGGTCCTCAGCGGGGGTGGGGGGTATCCGCCCAACAACACACCGGAAGGCTGGGCGGAGATGGTCAACGGCTTTCAGGAGCAGGCCCTGGCGACCCGCCTGGCAATTCCCCTGCTGTACGGCGTAGACGCCGTTCATGGCCACAATAACCTCAGGGGAGCGACGATCTTCCCCCACAATATCGGCCTGGGGGCCACGGGCAACCCGGAGCTGCTGGAGCAAATCGGCCGGGCGACGGCCCTGGAAACGACGGCTACCGGTATCCGCTGGAACTACGCCCCCGTGGTAGCTGTCCCCCAGGACATTCGCTGGGGCCGGACCTACGAAGCTTACAGCGAAAACCCGGAGCTGGTCGCCCAACTGGCCACAGCCTTCATTGGCGGCTTGCAGGGGGAGAACTTGGGCGATCCCCAGGCCATGCTGGCCACGGCCAAGCATTTCGTGGGCGATGGCGGGACGGCCTGGGGCAGCTCCACCAACGGGAGTTATAGCCTGGACCAGGGTGACACCCGGGTGGACGAAGCTACCCTGCGGGCCATCCATTTGCCCCCGTACCTGGCTGCCATTGAGGCCGGGGCGCAGAGCATCATGGTCTCCTTCAGCAGTTGGAACGGGGTCAAGATGCACGGCCACAGCTACCTGCTCAGCGACGTACTCAAGGGTGAGCTGGGTTTTAGCGGTTTCCTGGTCTCCGACTGGCAGGGGATTGACCAGGTGTCGCCGGATTATTACCAGGCAGTGGTCACGGCCGTCAACGCCGGGGTGGACATGAACATGGTCCCCTACGATTACGACCGCTTTATCAACACGATGCTGGCGGCGGTTGAGGCCGGCGACATTTCCGAGGCCCGGATTGACGACGCCGTGCGCCGCATCCTGGCCGTCAAGTTTGCCCTGGGCCTCTTTGAACAGCCTTTCCCCGACCCGGCCTATCTGGCTCTGGTCGGGTCAGACGAAAACCGGCAACTGGCCCGCGAAGCCGTCAGCCAGTCGCTGGTGCTGCTGAAAAACGACAACCAGACCTTGCCCCTGGCCAGGGACACGCCTCTCATCTTGGTCGGCGGCCAGGCGGCCGACGATATTGGCCTGCAAAGCGGCGGCTGGACAATTGAATGGCAGGGGCGGCCGGGTAACGTTACCGACGGCGTTACTATCCTGGAAGCCATTGAAGCCACTGCCAGCGGCGAAGTCTTGTTCAATCGTTTTGCCAGGTTTGAGGAGCTGGACCAGACGGCCGGGGTGGGCATTGTCGTCCTGGCCAAGCAGCCATACGCGGAAGGCGTTGGCGACGCGGCCGACCTGGCCTTGCCGGCCAGCGACGTGGCCCTGATCGAGCAGATGGGCAGCTACAGCGAACGGGTGGTGGTTATTTTACTGTCGGGCCGGCCGCTGATTATTACGGAACAGTTGCCGCTGGCCGAGGCCTGGATTGCCGCCTGGCTACCCGGCAGCGAGGGGCAGGGGATTGCCGATAACCTCTTTGGCGACCATTCTTTCACCGGCAAGCTGTCTTTCACCTGGCCGCGCAGCATGGCCCAGGTGCCACTGGACTTGGCCGCCCTGGCCGCCGGGGGCTGCGAAGCCCCTCTGTTCCCCTTTGGCTATGGGCTGGACGCCAGCGAAACGGAGCCGCTCGTGATTCCTGATTGTTAGCGATTGGAGAGCGGAGGTTGGAGATTGTGAGCAACCCCGGTTGCCAATCTCCACTCTCCACTCTCCTCTTAAAGTAACCGGTTACTTAAGGAGTTCCAATGCGCAAAGCTACTGCCCACGCACCACGATAAACAAAAATTAATTCGTCTAATTCGTGCAATTCGTGGCTATTATTGGAGGAGAAAGATATTCAATGACCCATCCCTATTTGAACCCCAGCCTGGACGTTGAGAGCCGCGTGGCCGACTTGCTCGGCCGGATGACGCTGGCCGAAAAGATTGGGCAGATGACCCAGGCTGAGAAAAACAGCATCACGCCCCAGGCGGCGCGCGGCTGGGCGGTTGGCTCGGTCCTGAGCGGCGGTGGGGGGAACCCGTCGCCCAACAACCCCAAAACATGGCGGGCGATGGTCCAGGCTTACCTGGACGCCGCCCTGGAGACGCGGCTGGCCATTCCCCTCATCTACGGCGTAGACGCCGTCCACGGCCACAACAACGTGGTTGGGGCGACCATCTTTCCCCACAACATCGGCCTGGGCGCCGCTCGTGACCCGGCGCTGGTGGAGCGGATCGGCCGGGCCACGGCCGTCGAGGTAGCCGCCACCAACGTGCGCTGGACCTTTGCCCCGGCCGTCTCTGTACCCCAGGACATCCGCTGGGGCCGGACTTACGAAGGATACGGCGAGAACACGGAGCTGGTAGCGCAGCTTGGCGCGGCCCTGGTGCGCGGCCTGCATGGGGAAGAGCTGGCCCAGGACACGGCCGTGCTGGCCACGGCCAAACATTTTCTGGCCGACGGCGGGACGAAGTTCGGCACCAGCCGGCCGGTGGACCCCCAGGCCATGCCCCAATTTGGCAATGTAGCGCCGGATGCGCCGGATACGCCGGAACACCTGGAAACGGCCATCGCCCAGGGCGTCTGGCAGTTGGACCAGGGGGTAGCCGACATTAGCGAGGCCGAGCTGCGGGCCGTTCACCTGCCGCCCTACCTGGCCGCTATGGAAGCCGGGGCGCTCAGCATCATGGTCTCTTTTAGCAGTTGGGGCGGGCTGAAGATGCACGCCCAAAAGTACCTGCTGACCGAGGTGCTCAAAGGCGAGTTGGGTTTCCGGGGTTTCCTCATTTCCGATTGGGGGGCCATTGACCAGCTTGACCGTGATTACATTGCCTGTATCGCCCAGTCCATTAACGCCGGTCTGGATATGATCATGGTTCCCTATCACTACGAAAATTTTATAACCACGCTGACCCGGGCGGCTGAGAATGGGGACGTATCCCTGGCCCGCATTGACGACGCGGTGCGCCGGATTTTGCAGGTCAAGTTTGCCCTGGGCCTCTTTGACCGGCCGCATACCGACCCGGCTCTTCTGGGCGAGGTCGGCTCGGCGGCGCACCGCGCCCTGGCCCGCGAAGCGGTGCGCAAATCGGCCGTATTATTGAAGAACGAAGGCGGCGTTCTGCCTCTGTCCAGGTCGGCGCCGCGCCTCCTGGTGGCCGGCCGGGGGGCCGACGACCTCGGCTACCAGTGCGGCGGCTGGACCATCGAGTGGATGGGCCAACCGGGCCAGATTACCAACGGGACGACTATTTTGGAGGGCATTCGGGCGGCCGTGGCCGGCGCCGGCCAGGTCATTCACGCGCCGGACGGCGACTTTGCCGCCGGGGTGACGGCCGGGGTAGGGATCGTGGTCCTGGCCGAGGAACCGTACGCCGAGGGGATGGGCGACCGCTTTGACCTGACCATCCCGGAGGAAGACGTGGCCCTCGTCGAGCGGGTCAAGGAACGGTGCCAGAAGGTGGTGGTCATTTTGCTGTCGGGCCGGCCGCTGATTGTCACCGAACCGCTGGCCAACTGGGACGCCTTCGTGGCCGCCTGGTGGCCGGGCACGGAGGGCAACGGCCTGAGCGACCTGCTCTTTGGCGACTATCCCTTCACCGGCAAGCTGTCCTACACCTGGCCGCGCAGCATGGCCCAAATCCCGCGTAGCGCGCTGCGGGAGGGGGAATCGCTGTTTCCGTATGGGTATGGATTATAGGTTATAGGTTATTGGTTATTGGTCTTCTGTGGCCATCACCCCGGCCGGCGGCGTCCCCACCAGCCCCAGTTTCCATAGATAAAATCTGCTCGCCGGGGATTGGCCAATCCCCGGCCGGGTTTACTGTTTGGGAACGTACTGTACACCGGCTACCTCGGCGAAATCCGCATCTTGGGTCCACAACACAGCCTCGTACATATTACGTTGCTTGATCGTAGCCTGAATCATAGAACGATACAACCACAGGTGAAAATTTATTTCGGCGGCGCCATCACCCCTTCGACTTCGCTCAGGGCAGGCTACGGCCGGCCGGTGGCGGACACGGTGGACATTCGCTTCGAGACGGTGCGCATTTAGGAGCTATCTGGCTGCTTTGCTATAATCTGTAGCAGATGGAACGTTATGCTTGGGTGACTAAAAGGTGAGCATCATGAAACAATGGGAAACCTTAGAGGCAGTAGAACGGGAACCAGGCAAGGTAAGCGGCGCCTGGGTATTTCGGGGAACAAGAGTTCCGGTCGCTGCGCTCTTCGAAAACCTGAGAGATGGCGCCACAGTCGAAGAGTTTTTGGAGTGGTTCCCCGGTGTCAAACGCGAACAGGTTGAAGCCGTTCTCAATTACGAACTTAAGACGTTAGCAACTGCAAAATAATCATGAAGATTCTATTCGATCAGGGAACGCCGGTGCCCTTGCGTCAGCATCTGCCGGAGCACTCGGTGGCAACAGTCTATGAGCAGGGCTGGTCCGACTGGTCGAATGGCGATCTACTCCAAGCCGCTGAGGAGGCTGGGTACAGCCTGTTTGTCACGACAGACCAGAACTTGCGCTACCAGCAGAATTTGCACGAACGAAAGATCGCAATTGTAGTGCTACTATCAACCTCGTGGCCCCGTATTCGCTTGCACGTTGACGATATACGTGAAATTATCAACGGCATGGGGTCCGGCGGTTACATAGAGATTCCAATCGATGCGAAATCTGCATAGACTATTCCGGCTGGCCGTCACCCTGGCCGGCCGCTACGGCCGGCAGGTGGACGACATGATGGACATTCACTTCGAGACGGTGCGGATTGCCGTGGAAATGGCGCGCAGTGGTAGCCGGTGCGGCCGTCCAGCAAGGGGACCAAGATGATCATCGAGATCATGATCATGATATTCTCGCGGTTGGGTCCGGCCGGGGGAGGGTTGGAGGGCGTGTTCGGGTAGATTGTAGAGGAAAAACGGCCGGAAGGGGATTAAAGGGGGCGTGAAAATGGTGGTGAAAGAAAGCATTTGGCCTGGTGAGCCGGCCGGGTGGGAGGACAACCGGGCAATCTTATAGCGCGTGGTAGGTAGATATCAACACCGTTCTAGCCATTGGGTTCGTTGGTATCTTGTTGAGAAGCGGTCATTATTTCTAGAGCCTCTCTGAGACAGTTAACATCCTTGTCGATCTTGTCAATGGTTTCTTTTAGATCATCTGAACCAATCTTTTCCAGGCCAACTAGTTTCAATACGTTGATTGATCCCTGAATACCGAAAATCCACCTGAGCATCTCATGCCGCAGAATCAACAACTTCATTTCTGGTGGTTCATTTTGCGCAGATAACAGCCTTTCACGCACGTCTTCAAGCATTTTCGTCTCCACAAGTGATATTAAGGAACAGAATAGTGATAAGTCATTGCCCCACCTTCCCAATTTGCGGCCGGTTTTAATCCAAAAGCTGTACCACTATATTCTATCCGATATACAGACCAAGGATAGTTAGCTGTGAAACCTCTATCAAAATATCTTAGTTGGGTTAACGAAGTTATTAGCACCTGAGTTCCCGAACTAAGCTTTGCTATATTCGCTGCTGCTCTACCAAAAGAGTAGCCTGTTTCGGGGTAAGGAAATAGTGTGTAAACAATATCAGCGATCCGATGAGGTATTTGACTATTTTCCAAAGGCCTATTTTCACCCACCTTAACACCTTCTGCTTTGGCAAGATGCCAGCCCAAATAGAAATCCAGTGTTAACGAAGTACCATTCCTATAGAGTTTCCAAGGATCTATCCCACTTGCTATAAGTATCTCATATTCACGTTTCCCTTCTAACCAATCTAAGTACTATTGGTAGCATAGACTTCAGAAAAGGGATTAGCTCTTTTCATAGCGATTGCATTGCTATAATCGCCAGCGCCTAGCTCGACAATAACCTGTGGTTGATCTGGTTGATCTGGTATCTGTGGTGCTACAGGATCTCCAGGTTTTATCGGGAGTGGGAATGGTTGTGGCCTTGGCCTGTTTTGGGGCTGTAGCCGTGACCGTCCCTGTGGAGCAGGTTGAAGGCCTGGACCGTTTCTAATAGGAATACCACGATCCTTTGTGCCAATTCTCGGCGGGGGTGGAAGACAATTAAGGAGAATATTACCAATGTCAAGGTCTCCATCTATTGCCAGATCTGCTGCTAACGCGCCTATTACAATAACACCAACAGCACCTGCGGCGATAACAGTACAAATTCCCTCTTCAATGAAAAGGGGATCAGGGATAACGAAAGCTATTCCATAACAAACTACTATCCCAGCAGGGATAGCTGTATTTCCACTTGGGTCTACGTAATTGGCAGGGTTATTTAAACCATAAGCATAACCATGCATCGTCAGGGGCGCTTGCTGATCGCCTGACCACGGGTCGCGCGCCATGAACAATCTTAACCCGGGATTGTAATACCTGGCGCGCAGGTACAGCAGCCCGGTCGCCTTATCCGCTTGTTCGCCGGTAAAGCCGTAGGCTGTATTGCTGGCGCCACTTTGGGCCAGAGTGTTGCCATAGGGATCATAGGTGGTGGCCACCTCAACAGTGCTGCCGACCATCTCCAACCGTATGCTACCCAACCCATCGGCCAGGAGGGTGCGGGTTTCGGCGCCGTCGTCCTGATGGATAAGGTCCAGGCCGAAGAGGTTGGCCACCTGGTTCGTGCCGTCATCGGCGATGAGCACCTGG